>JAICLM010000001.1 GCA_025927435.1 Thermoleophilia bacterium
CGCGTTGTGGCGGATCGCGCCGAGGTCGATCGTGATCTCGCTCCGCTCCACGGTCGTCCAGCCTAGTGCCGAGCCGGGACGAGGAGTAGATTGCGGTGCGATGAGGAGAAGGCTGCCGCTGTTCGTATTGCTCGCCAGCGCCCTCACCCTCATTGCGAGCCTCTATCTGTCGTGGCGGGCGCCTCTCAACGCGCCCGGGGACCTGACCGGCTGGACGGCCCCGTCGGGTTATGCGGCCGCACTACTGGCCGTAGCGGTCACAGTGGCGGCGACTGTCGCGCTCATCCGGCCGAGCCGCGCGGCGAGGCTGCCGCTCGGGGGCCTGGGCGTCGCGCTCGCGTACTTCGCCGCCGCCGTCGCCGTCGAACTGACCGCGTTCGCCTTCCCGATAGGAACGTACCCGGGACCGCGTGGCTGGACCGGATACGGACACTTGCACTGGGCATGGGCCTCCGGCTTCTACCTCGGAGCCACGAGCGGCGCCGTGGCCGCACTCGCCGGACTGGCCCTGCGCGGGAAGGAGCTGCGCTCCCTCCGGGCGTCCGCGGACATCACTGCGGCCGTACTCGGGCTCGGACTGCTTGCTTCGTTCCTCCTGCCGTGGCAGCAGGAACCCGGTGGCTCCCCGGTGATAGGGCTCGACAGCCCGGCTGCGACGATCGCGGCGGCCGGTCTGTTGCTCGGGGCCGGCTGGCTCCGAAGGACGGAGTCCCAGCCGCGCCTGGCCATTCTGCTCATGGTCGCGGTGCTCACCGGCGCCGCGGCGAGCGGCGTGACGATCGTCGGCACAACCGCATACGGAACGTGGCTCGGGGTCGGGTGCGCCGTGGCGCTCGTCGCCCTCGAAGCCGCCAGGGCCCGGACGCACCTCCGACCGCCCGAGCTTCATTGGCGCCGGACGGCGTTGCGCTCCGGGGCCGCCGTCCTGCTGCTCGTGGCGCTCTTCCTGCCTTGGCAACGCTCCGGTCCTCAACACTTCTCCTGGAACGGTTGGCAGTGGAGCTTCGGCGCCGCGTCCGCAGCCCTGGCGATGCTGCTTCTCGCAGCTCCTCTTCTGCCGTGGGTCGCGAGATACGCGGCCGAGGCCGCGGTGGGGATCGCCTGTCTCGTCGCGACGATCGGAATCTCCGTCGTGCACGGGGCGACGGACTTCTTTCATCCGGCCTACGGCTTGTACGTCGGCCTGATCGCGGCAGCACTCCTTCTGCTCGGCGTGCTGACACCGCTCGAACGGCCCACCGTCGACCGGCGGAGGGCGCTTGTGCGCGCAGTTCCGGTGCTCGCGACCCTCGCCTCCATCGGTGCAGTCCTCGTACCGGCGTGGCAGGGCGTGCTACCCGTACTGTGGACGGCTGAGGCCAGCGCGGTTCGGAGCTGGTTCGCCGTCGCAACGCTCCTGCTCGCGCTCCATCTGCTACGTCTCTGGATCAGACGGATCGGCCCCGAGGCGCCGCCGAGCCGGAGCCTGATCGTGATCCCCGCCCTGATCCTCCCGCTCCCTGCGCTAGAGCTCATGATCGATCGGTCTTCGGTCGCCTGGGGCGGCGTGATCCTCGTCAGCCTCTGCCTCTTGCTCGCCGCGCTCGGCTGGATCGAGCAGCGAGGCGGCATGGAGAGACTGGGGTTCCCCGAGATGCTGCGCGTCGACCGGCTACCCGAGCCCGAGAGCTAGCGCCCGCGGTAGCGCCTCGACCACGTCGCTCGCGACGAGGCCGTAGCGCTGTGACGCCTCGCGTGAGGCGAGCTGTTGCGCCGCACACGCGGCGGCCGCCGCGCGTTGCGGCTCCATCCCCTTCGCGAGGAAGGCAGCCGTGACTCCGGTGAGGACGTCGCCCGTTCCGGCCGTCGAGAGCGACGAGAGGCCGAGAGCACAGACGATGACGCCGCGGTCGGGTGCGGCGACGAGGGAGTCCTCGCCCTTGAGCACGACGACGGAGTCGAAGCGCTGGGCGGCCTCCTGCACGGCAGCGAGCCGGTGAGCGGCGATCTCCTTCGACTCGCGGCCGAGCAGCCGTGCGAGCTCGCCTTCGTGCGGGGTCAGGACCCGCGGCGCAGGCCACTCCCCGGCCTCGAGCTCGAACAGGGCGTCGGCGTCGACCACCGCCGGCAGCTCCACCTCGGCGAGGAGGCGGCGCACCAGCGCCTTCGCCTCCGGCCCGCGCCCGAGGCCCGGCCCGACCGCGAGTGCCTTCGCCTTCTTCGCCGCCTCGAACACGTCCTCGAGCGGCCGCTTCACCGCCTCGAGCACGAGCGTCTCGAGAACGGGAAGCGACGCAGCCGGCGCGGCGATCGTCACGTAGCCGACGTCGGCGCGCAGGGCCGCGCGCGCGGCGAGCGCCGGGGCTCCAGTCATGCCGCGCGAGCCGCCGACGACGAGGACGTGGCCCGCCGTGTACTTGTTGTCGCGCGGGGAGCGGCGCGGCACCTCGGCCAGGATCTCCGCGGTGACGAGCCGGTGCTCGGTCTGAGCGAGCTCGAGCCCGATGTCGGCGACCGCCACGTCGCCGGCGTGGAAGCGCCCCGGCGCGATCGCGAGGCCCACCTTCGGGCCGTGGATCGTCACCGTGACGTCCGCCCGCACCGCGGCGCCGGCGACCTCCCCCGTGGAGGCGTTCACGCCGGAGGGGATGTCGACCGCCAGCACTGGAACGCCGCCCGCGTTGATCTGCTCGATGAGCTGCGCGGTCTCGTCGCGCGGCGGTCCTTTCAGGCCGGTGCCGAGGAGCGCGTCGATCACCACGTCCGGCCGCTCGCGGACGAGCTCACGCCCCTGCGCCTGCAGGATCTCGGCGGCAATGCGCCCGTCGCCGCCGTTCGCGCCACCGCCTGCGTGCAGCGCGATCCGCCGAGCGTCGGGGAAGCGCCGCATGAGCTCTTCGGCGACGGCGGCTCCGGCGCGCTGCATCATCCGGTCGACGTCGTGGCCCGCCTCGGCGGCGCGCATCTCCTCGGCGGTGTAGAGCGGCTCGCGCTCAGCCATCGGTGGCGACGGCGACTGCCTGCGCGAGCTCGCGCGAGTGCGTCATCGAGAGGTCGACCGCCGCCACCCCGAGAGCGGCTGCCCGCTCGGCGAGCCGGCCGGAGAGGTACACCGCCGGCTTGGGCCGCCCGACGATCTCGACCTCCCGCCAGGCGAACGCCCGTGCGACCCCGAAGCCGAGCGCCTTGCCGACCGCCTCCTTGCCGGCGAAGCGGCCGGCGTAGCTCTGAGCCGGGTTCGACCGCGAGTCGCAGTAGGCGCGCTCTGCCTCGGTGAAGCAGCGCTCACGGAAGCGCGAGTAGCGCTCGAGCGCGCGACGGATCCGCTCGATCTCGATCAGGTCGGTGCCGACATGGACGCTCACGCGAGATGCTCCTCGAGCCACTCGGGCAGGTGCGCAATCGAGGAGACGATCCCGTCCGGCTGGATCCGCGACGTCTCGACGGTGTCCGGCCGGAACTTGCCGGTGCGCACGAGCACCGCGCGCATCCCCACGCCGCGCGCGCCGACGACGTCGGTCTCGAGATCGTCGCCGACCATCCAGGTCATGGAGGGCTCCGCGTCGAGCGCGCGGCAGGCGGCATCGAAGTACGCGGCGCTCGGCTTGCCGAGCACGGTGGCCGCGGTCTGGGCCGCGTATTCCAGCCCGGCGACGTAGCAGCCGGAATCGAGCAGCGGGCCGCGCTGTGTCTGCCACCAGCGGTTGCGATGGAGGCAGTAGAGGTCGGCGCCCATCTCGAGCTCCTGGAACGCGCGCGCGAGGTTCATGTAGGAGAAGACGAGGTTCGTCTCCGGTGAGTCGTCCGCGCCGCCGATGAGTACGGCGTCGACGTTGTCGCCCACGAGCTCGATCCCCTCCAGATCGGCGACGAGCGCATGCATCACGAGAGCGAGGACACGGCGGCCGCGCAGCGCCTCGACTGCCGCGTCGGCCGTCGTCTGCACCTCCCCCACCTCGAGCTCGATCCCCATCGCCTGCAGGGCTGCGGCGAGGTCCGCCTTCGAGCGGGTCGTCGCGTTCGTGACGAAGCGGAGCCGGTGCCCGCCCTCGCGGAGCCTGCGTACCGCATCGGCCGCGCCGGGCAACGGGTGGCCGGAGACGTGCAGGACGCCGTCCACGTCGAGCAGAATCGCGGCCATGAATGGCGAGTCTATTCGCGTCACTCGCTCGGTCGTACTGCCGCTCGCGGAGATCGAGCTGCAGGTCTCCCGCTCGAGCGGGCCGGGGGGCCAGCACGCGCAGAAGTCGGAGACGCGTGTCGTCGCCGTGTTCGACGTCGAGGCCTCGAACGCGCTGAGCGACGCGCAGAAGCGTCGCGTCGTCGCGCGCGCCGGACCGGTACTGCGGGCGGTGGCACAGGACGAGCGGAGCCAGACGCGCAACCGCGAGCTCGCGGTCGAGCGGCTTGTCGGCTCGCTGCGCGAAGCGCTTCGCGTGGAGCGAAAACGCGTCCCCACGAAGCCGAGCGCGGCGGCTCGTCAGCGCCGCCTCGACCGGAAGCGGCGGCGCGGCGAGGTCAAGAAGCTGCGGCGCCCTCCGGACTAGGGCTCGACACCCGCTCGACTTCCACGTGCGGAAGCCACTCGAGCCAGCGTGGCAAGTACCAGCTGCGCCGGTCGAGCAGTGCCAGAGTGGCGGGCAGGACGACCGAACGGATGATCGTTGCGTCGAGCAGCAGCGCGATGGCGACGCCGAAGCCCATCTGCTGGAACATCACGAGCTTGCCGGCCGCGAAGCCCGCGAAGACGACGACGATGATCAGCGCCGCGCCGGTGATGATCCGCGCCGTCGACGCGACGCCGCCGACCACCGCATCGTGCGTCGAGCCGGAGGCGTCGTAGCGCTCCTTGATCCGGCTCATGAGGAACACCTGGTAGTCCATCGAGAGGCCGAACAGGACCGAGAAGAGGAAGAGCGGAACCCACGCGTCGATCACGTTCGTGTGCTGGAAGCCGAACAGGCCGGCGCCGTGCCCGTCGAGGAAGATGAGCGTCAGGAGCCCGTATGCCGCGCCGACGGAGAGCAGGTTCAGCAAGACCGAGACCAGCGCGACGACGATCGAGCGGAACGCGACCGTGAGCAGGATGAAGCTCAGCCCGAGCACGAACAGGAGTACGTACGGGGTCGGGTTCGTCACGGCGTCGAAGTAGTCGACGTTCTCCGCGGTGACACCGCCCACGTAGACCTTCGCCCCGCTGTCGTCGAAGATCGACGGAATGACGTTCGCGCGGAGATCGCGGACTGCCGCGACGGCGGCGCCGCCGACCGGGTCTCCCCGTACCGGGGCCGTGAGCAGTCCGACGACCCTCGGCGCGGCCGACTGGATGCGGCCCGCACCGAACCTTCCCTCGGCCGCCAGCCGGCGTTGGAGCCGCTGGAGATTGTCGAGCAGGACTTTGGGGTCGCCCCCGACGGCGACGATCCGTACCGGCTCCGGATTCTGCACGGGGAACGCGCGCTGGAGCAGCACGTAGCCCTGCTTCGAGGGAAGGCTGGACGGCAGCGTGCTCACGCCGTTCGCGCCGATGTGCAGCCCGAAGATCGGCGAGGCGAGCGCGAGCATCGCTCCGACCGACACCGCGAGTGAGAGCGCCGGACGGCGGAGCACGGCGTCCACGATCCGCCGCCAGAAACGTCCTTCGGCCGAGTCGGCGCGGCCGAGGTTCCGGCCCAGAATCGGGACGGGCCAGGAGTTGACACGGTCGCCGGTGAGGCTGAGCAGCGCGGGCAGCAGTGTCAGCGCCGCGGCGACCGAGACGATTCCGACCAGGATCGCCCCGAGCGCGAGGCTCCGCATGATCGAGGTCGGGACGATGAACATGCCGAGCAGCGCGACCACGAAGGTGCTGCCGCTGAAGAGCACGGCGCGACTCGCGGTGGCGCCCGACCGCGCGATCGCCTCGTCCTTCGCAAAGCCCAGGTTCCGCTCCTCGCGATAGCGGGACACCACGAACAGGGAGTAGTCGATCCCGAGCGCGAGCCCCATCCCGGTGAGCATGTTCACGATGAAGACCGAGAGCGAAAACCCGAGCGAGATCACCGCGACGAGCCCGAGCGCGACGATGATCGAGAGGATCGCCATCAAAACCGGCACGAGCCCGGCGACGACGGCGCCGAAGACGAGAACGAGGACGATCAGCGCGGCTGGCAGGCCGAAGGCGAGCTCACCCTTCTCGAGGTCGGTCTGCGACTGCTTGCCGAAGTCGTAGCCGGTCGAGTGGAAGCCGGTGATGCCCACCGCGAACCCGTCCCGGTTCGCCTTCTCCACCACCTGCTCGACCGGCCCCGCCCCGGAGTCGCTGCGGATCTGGATCGAGACGAGCGCGGAGCGGCGATCGGGCGAGAAGGCTACCGGCCGTGCGTTCCGCACCTCCCCGGTGGCCGCGAGCGCGGCTTGCAACCGCTTCCCGAACGCGCGGAACTGCGGCGAGTCAGCGGTGTAGCGGCTCGAGGTCACGACGATCACGTCCTGCTTCTCGCTCGCAGCGACTCCGGGGAACGTCCGGGCGATCGTGTCCTTCGCCTGCGTCGACTCCGGATTGCCCTCGACGTTCCCCTGCGAGCTGAGCCCGTGCAGCGACGTGACGATGAGCACGATTGCGACCAGGACGGCCACGCCCCAGAACGCAAGGGTGCGGCGGGGGCGCGCCGCGCACGCGCGTGCGAGCCGCTCGGTCAGACCCATGCCGGAGTTATTACTCCACCGTGACGGTCTTCGCCAGGTTGCGCGGCTGATCGACGTTGAGGCCGCGCAGGCGGGCGATGCGGTACGCGAGGAGCTGGAGCGGGATCACGGCGAGCGACGCCTGCAGGAAGTTCGGCGTCCGCGGCACGTAGATCACGTCGTCGGCGTGGTGCTGGATGCCCTCGTTGCCGTCGGTCGCGATCGCGATCACGTGCGCGCCGCGCGCCCGCGTCTCCTGGATGTTCGAGACGATCTTGTCGTAGACGTGGATGTTCGTCGCCACGACGACGACCGGCGTTCCCTCCGCGAGCAGCGCGATCGGGCCGTGCTTCATCTCCCCCGCCGAATACGCCTCGGTCGGGATGTAGGAGATCTCCTTCAGCTTCAGCGCACCCTCGAGCGCGACGGGCAGCCCGATGTGGCGGCCGAGGTAGAGGAAGAACGGCTCGTTGTGGAAGCGCTGCGCGATCGACTCGATCGGATGGTCGCCGTCGAGGAACTCCTGCATCTTCTGCGGCAGCTCGTGGAGGCGGTCGAGGATGAAGTCGATCTCCTCCTGCGGCAGCGTCCGCCGGATCTCGGCGAGCTTGAGCGCGAGCAGGCTGAGCAGCGCGACCTGCGCGGTGAACGTCTTCGAGGCGGCGACGCCGACCTCCATCCCGCAGCGGGTGTAGAGCGTCGCGTCGGCTTCACGGGTGATCTGCGTTCCCATCAGGTTCGTGATCGCGAGCGTCCGCGCACCGCTCTCCCGCGCGAGCTTGATCGCGTTGACGGTGTCGCGGGTCTCGCCGGACTGCGAGATCCCGATCACGAGCGTGTCCTTCGAGAGCACCGGGTTGCGGTAGATCCACTCGCTCGCGATGTCGGGCTCCACCGGGATGCGCGCCCACTCCTCGAGGATGTAGCGGCCGACGACGCCGGCGTGGTACGCGGTGCCGCAGGCGACGATCACGATCCGGCGGAGGTTGCGGATCTCGAGCTCGGTCAACCCGAGGGCATCGAGCACGAGCCGGTGACCGCGGACGCGATCGCCGATCGTCTCGGCCACGGCGTCGGGCTGCTCGAAGATCTCCTTGAGCATGAACGTCTCGTAGCCGGCCTTCTCGGCGCTCTCCTCGTCCCAGTCGATCTCCTGCCGCTCGGGCGGGTCGACCTCGGATCCGTCGACGAAGAAGCGGACACCGCTCGGCGTGACTTCGACGACCTCGCCGTCGCGCGGATGCATGACGACGCGGGTCTCGCTCAGGAACGCGGCGATCGAGGAGGCGAGGAAGTTCTCGCCCTCGCCGAGCCCCACAACGAGCGGCGTCTGGTGCCGGACTCCGGCGAGCAGGTCGGGCTGGTCGTAGTGGATGGCGACGATCGAGAAATGCCCCTCGAGCTTCGGATAGACGCGAGAGAGCGCCTGTGCGAGGTCGCCGTCGTACTCCTCCTCGAGCAGGTGGACGACGGCCTCGGCGTCCGTCTCGGAGGTGAGCGTGTGGCCGCGCCCGGCGAGCTGCTCACGGAGCTCGACGTAGTTCTCGATGATCCCGTTGAGGACGATGGCCAACCGCCCTGGCTCGCAGCCGGTGAGCGGGTGCGCGTTCTGCTCCGTCACTGCGCCGTGCGTGGCCCAGCGCGTGTGGCCGAGGCCGTGATGCGAGTGGGAGCCGTTCGTCCCGGCCGCCTCCACGAGGTTGCGGAGGGTGCCGACGGCGCGCACGTAGTCGAGGGCGTCGTCCTCGCGCAGCGCGATTCCCGCGGAGTCGTAGCCGCGGTACTCGAGCCTGCGCAATCCCTCCAGGAGAAGCGGCTTGGCGTCGCGCGACCCGACGTATCCGATGATTCCGCACACGTCCGCTCCTTTCCCCGCTGGGCACGGAAAACGCTCCCTGGAAACGCAAAGAGCCCGGCCTCCGACCCGGTCGCTGCGTCGCGGTGGGGTCAGCCGAGCTCGTGTGTCACCAGGGCGGCGACTTTAGCACAGAGCTCCTCGGCGGACTCGGCCGTTTCGGCCTCGGCGAGCACGCGGACGACGGGCTCGGTGCCGGAAGGACGCACGAGGACGCGGCCCGCGCCATCGAGCTCCGCGTTGACGTCCTCGACCGCCGCGAGCAGGTCGGCGGGCAGTGGACCGCGACCGGGACGCGGCAGGTTCCGCATCACTTGCGGGAAACGCGGCATGACCGCGACCGCCTCCGAGAGGGCGCGTCCGCGCAGCGCGCGGCAGAGGAGCAGCCCCGCAACGAGGCCGTCGCCAGTGACGTGGTCTTCGAGCCAGATCAGGTGGCCGGACTGCTCGCCGCCGAGGACGAACCCCTCACGGCGCAGCGCCTCGAGGACGTAGCGGTCGCCGACGTCGGTGACGACCACGCGGATGCCCCGCTCCTCCATGAGGCGGTGAAAGCCGAGATTGGTCATCGTCGTGACGGCGACGCCCTGCACCTCGAGATCGAGCGCCAGGACGGCGAGGATCTGGTCGCCGTCGACCGGCTGTCCGCGCTCGTCCACGGCGAGCATGCGGTCGCCGTCGCCGTCGAAGGCGACGCCGAGATCGAGGCCGCCGGCGCGAACCGTGTCCGAGAGGAGGCCGAGATCGGTCGCGCCGCAGCCCACGTTGATGTTCGTCCCGTCCGGGTCGTTGCCGATTGCGGTGACCTCGGCCCCGAGCTGCTCGAACGCCTGCGGCGCCAGGCCCGCGTAGGCGCCGTTGGCGCAGTCGACGGCGATGCGGAGACCGGTCAGGTCGGAGCCGAACCGCTCGAGCACGTGCTCGAGGTAGCTGTCGGAGGCGACCTCGACACGGTCGATCTCCCCGCCGCCGGGAGCCGGGCCGTCGAGGAGCGCCTCGATCTCCTCCTCGGCGGCGTCGGTCAGCTTGCGGCCGTCTCGGTCGAAGAACTTGACCCCGTTGTACTCGGGTGGGTTGTGCGAGGCGGAGATGACCGCGGCGAGATCGAGCCCGAGGAGGGCCACCGCCGGCGTCGGCAGGACGCCCGCAAGGACGGCGCTGCCGCCGGCGGAGGCGATCCCGTTCGCGAACGCCTGCTCGAGCTCGGGGCCGCTCCCACGCGTGTCGCGGCCGACGAAGACGCGCCCACGGCCGCACCAGGCGGCCGCGGCCTTGCCCAGCCGCTCGACGAGGTCGGCTGTCAGCGTCTCGCCGACGACGCCGCGAACGCCGTCTGTCCCGAAGTACTCCCGCGCCACGGCGCGGGACGATAGCGGCTCAGATCGTCAGGACCAGCTTGCCGCGGACGTGTCCCTCGCCGAACGTCCGTAGCGCGTCCTGGGCCTCCGCGAGCCCGTACGTCCGGTCGATCGCCGGCTTCAGCTGGCCGCTCTCGAGCATGTCGGCGAGGGTCTGGAGGTCCGGCTTGTTGAACTGCGCGACGTAGAACTTGACCCTCCCCTTGCTGAGACGCGTCGAGAGCCAGAGACCCGCGAGGTGGCCCAGCTGGTGGCGGCTGCCGTGTCCCCCGACGACGACGAGCCGCCCCTCCGGCTCGAGGGCGCGCTTGAGCGCGGACCAGGAGTGGCCGCCGGCAACGTCGGCGACCAGGTCGTACCGCTCTCCCTCGCGCGTGAAGTCCGTGCGCGTGTAGTCCAGCACGCGGTCGGCGCCGAGCGCACGCGTCTGCTCGATGTTGCGGGTGCTGCACACGGCGGTGACGTGTGCGCCGAGCGCCTTCGCGATCTGGACCGCCAGCGTCCCGACGCCGCCGGAGGCGCCGTTGATCAGCACGCGCTCGCCCGACTGCAGGTCGCCCTTGTCCCGGAGGCCCTGCAGCGCGGTCAGTCCTGCGATCCCCATGGTCGCCGCCTCTTCGAACGTGACGTTGGCCGGCTTGCGGACGACATTGATGGCGCTCACGTACTCGGCGAAAGCTCCGGTCCGGCCGCCGAACACCTCGTCGCCGGGCGCCAGATCGGTCACGTCCTTCCCCACGGCCTCGACCACTCCGGCGAAGTCGGTGCCGAAGAGAGCGCTCTTTGGACGCCGGACGCCGCCGCGGGTCACGGGCCGGAGGAGCCGCGGGAAGCCGCGCAACTGATGGAAGTCGGCCTTGTTGAGCGAGCTGGCGCGGACGCGTACGAGCACGCGTTCGTCCTCGAGCTCCGGTTGCTCGACCTCTTCCACGCGCGCCACGCCCGGACCGCCGTATTCGTGTCGAACGAGTGCCTTCATCATCATGGGTCTTTCCTCCATACGCCGTAAGTTTACGGTGTAAGATGACATACAGCGTAAGCTATGTCAATGGCCACCACCAGACGGAAGCCCCTGAGCCGCGAGCGGATCCTCGACACGGCGCTCGCCCTCGTCGACGAGGAGGGAATCGACGCGCTCTCGATGCGCAAGCTCGGGCAGGCGCTCGGCTACGAGGCGATGTCGCTCTACAACCACGTCGCGAACAAGGAGGATTTGCTCGCCGGGATCCTCGACCTCGTGCTGGCCGAGATGGAGCCGCCCGATCCTGCCGGCGGCCTCCCCGCGATCCGAGCGTCGGCCCTCTCGGCACACGGAGCGCTGAAGCGCCACCCCTGGGCGGCGAGCATGCTCATGTCGCCGAGCGGCATCCGCCCCGCCCGGATCGCGTACATGGAATCCCTCCTCGCGACGCTGCGGGGAACCGGGCTCTCCGCGGACACGACGTATCACGCCTACCACGTGCTCGACGCGCACATCATCGGCTTCTCGCTCTGGGCGTCGACGCACGGGAAGCTGCCGGAGCACATCGAGGACGCGCGCGCCTGGTTCGAGGAGATGATCCCGGTTGCGACCCTCCCCTTCCTCCACGAGCACGGGCTGCAGCACCTCGACGAAGGGCCGCACCACGACGTGAGCGCGTTCGAGTTCGCGCTCGACCTGCTGCTCGGCGGCTTCGAGCGGTTACAGAGTTAGCGCTTGGAGAACTGCGGCGCCTTGCGCGCCTTGTGCAGGCCGGCCTTCTTGCGCTCGACCTGGCGTGCGTCGCGCGTGAGGAAGCCCTCGCGCTTGAGCGGCACGCGCAGCTCCGGGTTCGCCTCGACGAGCGCGCGGGCGATCCCGTGCCGCACGGCTCCGGCCTGTCCCGTCAGGCCTCCCCCGTGGACGCGGACGCGGAGGTCGTACTGCCCCTCGACGCCGGCGACCTTGAGCGGGGAGACGGCGATCGTCTGCCAGACCGAGCGCGGGAAGTACTCCTCGAGCGTGCGACCGTTGACCCAGGTGGCGCCTCCGCCGGGTCGGAGGATGACGCGCGCGACCGAGGTCTTGCGCTTGCCGGTGCCGCGGTACTGCGCGATCTGGCTCATTGCTCGGACTCCAGGGGCTTCGGGTTCTGGGCCTCGTGCGGATGCTCGGGGCCGGCGTAGATCTTGAGCTTGGTGATCTGCTGCCGCGCGAGCCGGTTCTTGGGGAGCATGCCCTTCACGGCGACGCGCAGCACCTCGGTCGGGCGGCGCTCGAGCTGCTCGCGCAGCGTCCGGCTCCGCAGCCCGCCGGGGTAGCCCGAATGGCGGTAGTACCGCTTCTGGTCGAGCTTGTTCCCGGTCACCTGGATCTTCTCGGCGTTGACGACGATCACGAAGTCGCCGGTGTCGACGTGCGGGGTGAACTGCGGCTTGCGCTTGCCGCGGAGCGTGTCGGCGATCTGGGTCGCGAGTCGGCCGAGCGTCTTGCCCTCGGCGTCGACGAGATACCACTCGCGCGTGATCTCTCCCGGCTTGGCGCTGTACGTCTTCATAGAAAGCGGCGGACTCCGGCCCGCCGGCGGCCGATTGTAGCGAATGCGCGGCGCAATCCAGCCTCGAACTCGGCCGCGCCGCCGTGCGACGGATGGCGGACGTACGCCGCGTCGAGCGTCTCCGCGGCCAGCCGTCCGACCGCGATCGCGACGCGGTCGCGGGTCAGCTCGTAGAGGAACGGTGACGCGGCCCGCACCTCCGACCGCGTCGGCCTTCGGTTCGAGGTCTCGCTTCCCGGATGCGTCGGGACGACGTTCCAGAGCAGCACGTCGTCCTCGACGCCTAGCCTCGCGAGCACCCGGTGCACGATCGTCGCCGTCGCCTCTGCGGGGCGGGATCCGGTGAGCTGACGCTCGGACGTGAACGGGATTCCACTGATGCGCGCGCCGCGATAGCCCGCGGCTTCGCCGACGAGCACGAGGCTCGCATGTCGGCGCGTCTCGAGATACGAGCTCAGCCGGTCGCGACGGACGCGCGAGTCCGCGTACTGGTTGTAGGTCTCGCCGATGCTCGCGGCAGCGAGCCGGCTCACGAAATCGGATCGCACCCGTCAGGCCAGGACTTCGGCCGTGGCACCGGACGCCGAGGCGTCCACCCGATCGAGCCACGGCTGCGCCTCCAGGCGTTCGAACGTCTCGCGGGCCTCGGCCAGCAGTGTCCGGGCGTCGTCGGGCCGACCGCGAGCCGCGAGCCATTCGCCGTGCTCGAGCTGGACGACCGCGAGGTAGAAAGGCAGCTCGGCGGCGCGAAACTGTGCGGCAGCGGCGGTGAAGTGCCGATCTGCGCCCGGATCGTCTCCGGCGAGGCGGCCGCGGAAGCGGTGAGCCGTCGCCTGGAGGAACGGTGAGCTGAGCCCGGGGGGCAGCGCCTCTACGGTCTCCAGCAGCTCGTTCGCCTTCGCAACCTTGCCGAGTGCCAAGGCAGCTTCGAGCCCATGCAGGAAGGCGAACTTGATGTTCTGGCTGGTCACGCCCTGAGAGTCGCGAGCGGCAAATGCCTGCTGCGCCGACGCCAGCGCCGCAGAGTTGTTTCCCTCGGCGACCCGAACGGCAGCGACAGCAGCCTGGTATCCCGCTCCGGCCTGCGCGTCAGAGTCGCCGAGCTGTTCAAAGCGCGCCAACAGCTCGCGCGCCTCATCCAGACGCCCCCGGTGGAGATAGATCTCGAGGATGCCGCTCAGAGGCCCGATCAAATTCGTCGTCTTGCCGAATTGCTCCTCCGGGAGCTCGCCGAACCTTGTGAACGCCTCTCCCCAGCGGCCGAGCATCGTCAGCGCGTAGGACATCTCGCTCAGCGCGAACCATTCGCCCGCACGTCCACCGATCCGGCGGGCGAGGGCGACTGCCTCTTCGAGATAGCTCAGCGAGTCGGAGTAGCGATCTCGCTGGAGCGCGAGATCCGACAGATTGGAGCAGGCGCTGCCCGCGCTCGCGTAGTTCTCACGAGCGAGCGCAACTTCCCGAGAGAGCTGGAACAGGCCGCGCGCCTCCTCCGGGTGGCGCAGCGACACGATCCAGGCCTTGATGCTCCAGCCGCGAACGAGAAGGTCAGGGAGTTGCAGCGCCTCTGCGAGATCAAGCCCACGCTCGGTGAGCTCCGCCGCGCGGTCGACGTTGCCGGCGAAGAAGTGCGCTGAGGCAAGCCGGAGAGCGACCAGAGCAAGGTCGGCATCCGGTGCGTCGTCGCCGATCGCGGCGTACACCTGCTCCAGGCGGTCGATGGCGGCCTCCACGCGCCCCAGCGAATGCTCGGCAAGACCGAGCCAGGCCGAAGCGCGAGCCGCGCCGTGCGTGTCGCCGGCAGACTCGTACAGGCCAACCGCCCGCTCGAACAACGAGAAGGCGCGATCGGCGTCCCCGGCTCTCGACGCCATCTCGCCCGCACGGGTCAGAGCCTCCCCTTGCTGCCGCGGATCGTGAACCAGCTCCGCGGCCTGCTCGAAGTAGCGTTGCGCCTCGGCAGCCGCACCAAGGGAGGTAGCGCGCTCGCCCGCCCGCACGAGCGCGTCGTGCGCCCGACCGCGCAGCGCCTCACCGCCGGGGCCGTCCGGGTCGAGCCGGTAGGCGTCGAGGAGATGCGAAGCAATGACCTCCGCAACTTCCTCCTCGCCCAGCGTGGCAGCGAGGTGCTCGGCGGCCGCGAGATGCTTCTCGCGGCGTTCACGCTTGGGCAGCGTCTCGTAGGCGACATGCCGCAACAAGTCCTGCAGGAACGTGTACTGGCCCTGTTCCGGCGACCGCGGGTCGGACTGCAGACCCAGGATTTCGCGCCGCACCATGCCGGAGAGGAGTTCGTCCAACGGCACGCCCTCCAGGCCGCTCAGCGCGGCCAGCGCCTGCGGCGTGAACGTCTTGCCGACCACTGCTGCGTCGCCCACCAGCCGCCGCTCGTCCGGTGTGAGCCCATCCAGGCGGGCCGCGATCAGGGCGTGCAACGTCTCGGGCACCTCGAGCGTCTCGATCTCTCCCACGAGCTCGTACCTCGAGCCGTCCTGCACCAGAAGACCCCGGTCTAGAAGCATCCGCACGGTCTCGACCGCATAGAGCGGGACGCCCTCGGCGCGGGCGAGGATCTGGTCTCGCAACGTGGTCGGCAGGCCCGGTACCAGGCCGAGCAGAAGCTCCTGCATCGCTTGCTCCGAGAGCGGTTCGAGGTAGATCGACGTGAAGTTTCGGTGTCCTGCGCCCCAGGTCGGCCGCTTCTCCAACAGTTCCGGCCGGGCCAACGTGATCACCAGTAGCGGCTTGTCACGTGACCACTCGAGCAGGTACTCGACGAAGTCGAGCAGCGAGCTGTCGGCCCACTGCATGTCCTCGAAAGCCAGGACCGTCGGATACGTGTCCGCCAGTCGCTCGAAGAACAGGCGCCAGGCGGCAAACAGCTCCTGCCGCTCGTTCGAGGTTCCGTCGCTCAGACCGAGAAGCTGGGCCAGGCGCGGCTCGACGAAGCGGCGTTCCTCGGGATCGAGCAGATGCTCATTGAGCGCCGCGCTCAGCTTCGGCAGGGCCTCTTGCGAGCCTTCGTCCTCGGCGATCCCGCAGCGCCAGCGCACCATGTCCGCCAGCGCCCAGTAGGTCACGCCTTCGCCGTAGGCGAGGCAGCGGCCGCGATGCCAGTAGACGATCTGGCTGAGCCCGTCGAAGTACTTGTAGAACTCCCACGCGAGCCGCGACTTGCCGATCCCGGCAATCCCGGTGACGGACACGAGTTGCGCCCTCTGCTCGTCGGCGGAGATGTGGAACAGATCCTTGATCTGGCGGAGCTCGCGGTCGCGGCCGACGAACGGCGCCTCCAGGCCCTCCGAGCGGAGCTCGCCGCCGACTCCGGAAACGACACGCAGCGCACGCCATAGAGGCGTTTCGCCGTCTTTGCCTTTCAGCTCGTGGCTGCCGGCTTCTTCGTAGGCGATCGCGCGCTCCGAGGCACGACGCGTCCCCTCGCCGACGAACACCGACCCCGGCTCCGCAACCGTTTGCACCCGCGAAGCGGTGTTCACGAGATCCCCGGCCACCATCCCCTCGCCGACGGCAGCCAGGTTCACGGCGGCCTCGCCGGTCATGACGCCCGCTCGCGCCCGGAGCTCGGGCGCCCCGATCTCGTCGCCCAGCGCCGAGATCGCCGCCACGAGATCGAGCGCGGCGCGCACCGCGCGCTCTGAGTCGTCCTCCGTCGCCACCGGCGTGCCCCAGACCGCCATCACGGCGTCGCCGATGAACTTCTCCACGACGCCGCCGTACAGCTCGACCAGCCGTCGGCACGTGTCGAAATAGCGGGACAGCAGCTCCCGCACTTCCTCCGGGTCGCGCGACTCGGAGAGTGGCGTGAAACCGACCAGATCGGCGAAGAGCACCGACACGAGCCGACGCTCCGCGACCGCTGCCTCGACGGGCTCGCGCTCTGCGGGCCGTGGTGCCGAAGGCGCCCCGCCCAGGGCTGTCCCGCACTCACCGCAGAAGCTCTGGTCCGGTTCATACGGCGCGCCGCATGAAGGGCACTTGAGTTCGACCGCGAGGGGTTGGCCGCACCCGATGCAGAACTTGCCACCCTCGCGGTTCTCGCGTCCGCAGGAAGCGCAGAGAACCATCGCCAGAGCCTAGTCCGAGAATTGAGCGGTTACAAAGCCTGGGCCCAGCGGTTCCAATGCACCAGCTCGTCGACCTGACGGCGACGCTGCGTGGCGCGGCTGGTCTTGGAACTCCAACCAGGATCCGGGAGCGGGTACCCGATGCTGACGCCGGCGACGAGCGTGAGGTCGTCCGATATTCGGAGGAGGCCGCGCAACTTCCTCTCGTCGTCGCCGAAGATCCCGTAGACGGCTGCCGCGAGACCCTCCTCGATCGCGGCGAGCAGGATCAGCATCATCGCGGCTCCGGCGTCGACGTGCCAGAACGGAACCGGCCACTCGATCTCTTCCCCGTCCTGAAGCTTGTCGTCCCTCTGGTAGCGCTCGTGGTAGTCCGCCTCACGCGTCATCACGAAGACCTGGGCGGCGGCGGTCTCGAACCACGGCTCGACGCCCTCGAGGGGTTCGTCGTCGCCGAGCGCCGCGATCTGCGCGAGCAGAGGGGGATCGTCGACGACGAGCAGGCGCTGCCCCTGCGAGAACCCCGCGCTCGGCGCCCGCCGCACGGTCGCGACGATTCGCTCGAGCACGTCGCGCGGCACCGGCTCGCCGGAGTAGTGGCGAACCATGCGGCGCTGCTTCAGGAGGTCGTACAAGGAGCCCATCTCGGGGCTCCTACGCTACTCCCACTCGATCGTCGCGGGCGGCTTCGACGTCACGTCGAGGACGACGCGGTTGACGCCGGGGATCTCGTTCACGATCCGCGCCGAGATCGTTTCCACGAGCTCGTACGGGAGCCGCGCCCAGTCGGCCGTCATCGCGTCGTCGCTCGTCACCGCACGAATCACGACCGGGTAGCCGTATGTGCGCTCGTCGCCCTGTACGCCGACCGACCGCACCGCCGGGAGCACCGCGAACGACTGCCACAGGTCGCCGTAGAGACCGGCCCGCCGCACCTCCTCCTGCAGGACGGCGTCGGCCTGGCGCAGGATCTCGAGCCGCTCGGCGGTGACGGCGCCGATGATCCGGATCGCAAGGCCGGGCCCGGGGAACGGCTGGCGCCAGACCATCCGCTCTGGCATCCCGAGCTCCTCGCCCACGCGCCGCACCTCGTCCTTGAACAGCAGCCGCAGCGGCTCGACGAGGCGCATCTTCATGTCCTCGGGCAGGCCGCCGACGTTGTGGTGCGACTTGATCGTCGCGGCGACGCCCTCGGTGCCGCCCGACTCGATCACGTCGGAGTAGAGCGTGCCCTGCACGAGCCATTTGACGTCGCCGAGCTTCCGGGCCTCCTCCTCGAAGACGCGGATGAACTCGCGGCCGATGATCTTGCGCTTGTCCTCGGGCTCCTCGACGCCGTCGAGCAGCTCGAGGAAGCGCTCCTGCGCCTGGACGTGGACGAGTGGGACGTGAAAGTGCTCGCCGAACGTCTCGACCACCTGCTCGGCCTCGTCCTGGCGCAGCAGCCCGTGGTCGACGAAGACGCACGTCAGTTGCTCGCCGACTGCCTTGTGCACGAGCAGCGCGGCGACGGCCGAGTCGACGCCGCCCGAGAGAGCGCACAAGACGCGCTCGCGCCCGACCTGCGAGCGGATCCGGGCCACCTGCTCCTCGATCACCGCAGCGGGAGTCCACGCGGGCGGCGCGTCGGCGACGGAGTAAAGGAAGTTCTTCAGCACGTCCATCCCGTGCGGCGTGTGGACGACCTCGGGATGGAACTGCACGCCGTAGAGGCCGCTCCCCGGAGCCTCGAACGCGGCTACCGGCGTCGCGGGCGAGCTCGCGACCACGCTCGCTCCTTCCGGGGCAGCGACGACGGTGTCGCGGTGCGACATCCAGACGGTCTGCTCGGGAGGCGTGTCGGCGAGCAGCCGCGACTCGGTCACATCCATCGACGTGCGTCCGAACTCGGAGACGCCGGTGCGGTCGACGCGACCGCCGAGCTCGAGGGCCATGAGCTGAGCGCCGTAGCAGATGCCGAGCGTGGGGATCCCGAGCTCGAACAGGGCCGGATCGACGCGAGGCGCGTCGTCGGAGTAGACCGACGCCGGGCCGCCGCTGAGGACGAGCGCGTACGGGTTCCGGGCCCGCACCGCGTCGGGCGTGATCGTGTGGCCGACGAGCTCGGAGTAGACGCGGCACTCGCGCACGCGCCGGGCGATCAGCTGCGAGTACTGCCCACCGAGATCGAGCACCAGCACCGGCCGGTCGTCCCGCGCCGGAAGCTCCAGGACCTGCGCCTCAGCGCCGATAGTTCGGCGCCTCCTTCGTGATCGTCACGTCGTGTGGGTGCGACTCGCGCAGCCCCGCCGCCGTGATCCGGACGAACCGGGCACGCTTCATCTCGTCGATCGTCACCGCGCCGCAGTAGCCCATCGCCTGGCGGAGACCGCCGACGAGCTGGTGGACCACGTGCTGCAGCGGCCCCTTGTAGCCGACACGACCCTCGATCCCCTCCGGGATGAGCTTCTCCACGTCCTCGACGTCTCCCTGGAAGTAGCGGTCCTTCGAGAAGCCGCGCGCCTTCATCGCGCCGAGCGACCCCATGCCGCGGTACTCCTTGAAGCGCTCCCCCTGGACGAGGATCACCTCGCCCGGTGTCTCGTCGGTGCCGGCGAGCATGCCGCCGAGCATCACAGCGTCGGCACCCGCGCCGACCGCCTTCGCGATGTCGCCCGAGGACGTGATGCCGCCGTCGGCGATCACGGGAGCCCCCTGCTCCGCGACAACGCCCGCGACCTCGTGGATCGCGCTGATCTGCGGGACGCCGACGCCGGCGACCACGCGCGTCGTGCAGATCCCCGACGGCCCGATCCCGACCTTGACGGCATCGGCTCCCGCGTCGAGCAACGTCCGTGCGGCCTCCGCCGTGGCGATGTTCCCGGCGATCACGTCGACCCGAACAGCGTCCTTGATTCGCCGCACCATCTCGATCACGCCCGCCGAGTGGCCGTGCGCGGTGTCGACGACGAGCACGTCGGCGCCGGCGCGTGCGAGCGATTCGGCCCGCTCGAGCGCGTCGGGCCCGACACCGACCGCCGCCCCGACGCGCAGCCGTCCCTGGTCGTCCTTCGTCGCCTCGGGAAACTCGATCTTCTTCTGGATGTCCTTGACGGTGATCAGGCCGCGCAGCCGCCCGTCGGCGTCGACCACCGGCAGCTTCTCGATCTTGTTGCGGTGAAGGATCTCCTCCGCCTCCGCGAGCGTCGTTCCCACGGGCGCCGTGACGAGGTTGCGCGAGGTCATCAGGGCCGAAATGGGCTGCGCGACGTCGTTCTCGAAGCGCAGGTCGCGGTTGGTGAGGATCCCGACGAGAACCCCATCGCCGTCGGTGATCGGAACGCCCGAGACCTTGTAGCGCGCCATCAGCTCGAGCGCGGCGCGCACCGGCGCGTCGGGCGGCAGCGTGACAGGCTCGACGATCATCCCCGACTCGGAGCGCTTCACCTTGTCGACCTCCGCGACCTGCGCCTCGATCGAGAGGTTGCGGTGGAGGATGCCGATCCCGCCCTCGCGTGCGAGCGCGATCGCAAGACGGGCCTCCGTCACGGTGTCCATCGCCGCCGACACGATCGGGATCGCGAGGTCGATCGCAGGCGTGAGACGGGCGCGCGTGGAGACGTCGTTCGGCAGGACGTGCGACTCGGCCGGGATGAGGAGCACGTCGTCGAAGGTGAGCCCTTCGCGGCCGAACTTCCGATCGAGCTCCAGCAGCCGCTGGACGTCGTCGGCGTTCAGCTCGGCTGCCACGTGCTCCGTCAAGAAGAGCAGGGTAACAAGCAGAGTTGACAACGTCCCGAACTCGTTTCGGAATGCCGGGCGGCCCGTGCTTCCTTTCGAAACGAGTTCTTAACAGGACGGCGTTACCGTCTCCGCGTGCGGTTTCTTGTTGCCACCGCCGGTCTTCTCGTGCTCGCCGGCGCGGCGGTCGCCGCACGTCCGACCGCCCACACCCTGCGCAAGAACCGTGGAGGGCCGATAGCGGCGATCGCGCAGAACAACGGCATGGCCGCCTGGCTCGCCTCGAGCGCCAAGTCGTGCAACGCGATCCGCATCCTCTCGCCCGGCAAGCACGACCGGAGCCTCCCGCAGCCGCCGTCCGCGGGCCTGACCTGCGGCTGGACACTGTCCGAGGGGCAGTCGCAGCTCGCAGTCGCGTCCCGGACGTCCACGGCCCTCTGGACGCTCCACGAGAACGGCCCTCAACCCTTCGACTGGGTCATGGCCGCTTCGCTCGGGGGTCCCGAGCGGAAGCTGAAGCGCCTCGCCCACGCGAGCGACGGCACGGGCCTGTGGCTCGGGGGCGTGGCCGGGGCGGGCCGAACGCTCGCCTACTCCTGGGACGACGTCGAGTACGTCGACCCGGATGCATGCCTCTCGGGCGGCTCGTGCAAGCAGAAGATCGCCGACGGCGGGATCACCCTCGTCACTCGCACCGACGTGAGCACTCTGCCCGGCGCAGAGCCTGCGCTCCAGCTCGCCACGGCGGCGGGGCGCATCGCGTACCTCCCCGCGACCGTCGTCAAGGCCGGCCGGCCGACGGTGACCCTCAACAACACGCTCCGCATCGTGGACGCAACGACCGGAGACGTGCTGGGCCAGCCGTTCGTGAAGGGGATCCCGATCGCGATCGCGCTCTCTCCGCGGGTGTTCGCCGTCCTCACCACCTCGGGCCCCCACGACCGGATCTCGTGGTTCTCCCCCACCGACGGCTCGCGGCTCGGTACCGCCCTGGTGTCGGCCAACGCCGCGCCGCAGCTCGCCGCGAGCGACCGGCTGGTCGTGTACCGCGTCGGCCGCCTGCTCCGCGGCATTTCGACGCGTACCGGCCGCAACATCAAGCTCGCCAAGACCGCCCTGACCAGCGTAGGCCTCTCGCTCGCCCGCGGCCGGCTCATCTGGGCCGAGAACCACAACCGCACCGGCCGCCTCCGCGCCCTCGCGGTCGGGTAGCTACACCTCGACGGGGGCGAGCTCGACGATCTCGACACCGCCGGCGAGGCGGGTAGCCTCGCGCGGATCGAACCGCCCGGCGCCGAGTTCGACGACCGAGGCCGCCGCACAGCCGACCGCCGTTCGCAGCGCGTCGCTGACCGAGCGGCCGTTGAAGCGCTCGGACAGGTAGCCGGCCAGAAGGACGTCACCGGCTCCGACCGGCGCGATCGGCTCGACGCGTGGGATCGACGCGCGGAAGCGCTGCACCCGCCGCTCCTCGCGCACGAGCGCGAAGCACGCGGTCTCCTGCGTGATCAGGACGTTGCGCGCGCCGAGGTCGGCGATCCGGTCGAGCGCCATCACGAAGTCCTCTTCGTCCATGAACTCCTGCCCCACGAGGCTCTCTGCCTCCTGCTGGTTGGGCGAGACGAGATACGGCTCGGCCTCGACGCCCAGCCGCAGGGGCTCGCCTTCGCAGTCGAGGACGCACTTGATGCCGCGCCGCGTCAGGTCGTGGATCGCGTCGGCGTAGAAGTCGGTCTCGACGTCGCGGGGCAGCGATCCGGAGAAGACGACGAAGCTCGCGACGCGCGAGAGGTAGCGGAGCTTGTCGGAGAGCATCTGCAGCTCCTCGGGCCGTACGGCCGGGCCCCACTCGTAGACCTCTGTGAGGGCGCCGGCGGTCGGATCGACGACCGCGATGGAGGTGCGCGACTCGTCGGAGATGCGGACGAAGTCGCAGAGGATCCCCTCGAGGCCGAGATCCTCGACGATCCGGTCACCCGTGCGGCCGCCCGCGAGACCGCTTGCGACGACCGGCGTCTCCAGCCGTTTCAGGGCGCGGGCGACGTTGATGCCCTTGCCGCCGGCGCTGGTGAGGCTTCGGCTCGAGCGGTGGCGGTGGCCGAACTGGAAGTTCGGGACGGTCAGCGTCCGGTCGACCGCGGCGTTGAGGGTTACGGTGACGATCACTGCCGGTGCACCACGCGGGGCGCAGGTTACTGGACGCGGATCGTCTGACCGACGCGGAGGGCCGTCGGGTCGATGCCGGGATTGAGCTGCTGGAGCCTCGCGACCGTCGTCCCGGTCTTGGCCGCGATCGACCCCAACGTGTCGCCGGACTGGATCGTGTAGGTCCGGTGACGTCCCTTGGCACCCCGCGCGTGCTTCTTCTTCGTCTTCGAGGTCACCGTCGTCGTCGGCGACTTCGCGCGGTGATGCCCTCCCTGCTGGAAGCCCGCCCGCACGAAGAGCGCCCCGATCGTGACGGCCGCGAGAAGAGCGACGGGCGCGGCCCAGCGCGTGATGCGACCCCGGTCCACCGCTCAACCCAGGGCGGTCACGGCGCGCAGCTCGCCCGCGAGGCGTTCGGCCTCTGCTGCCGCGGCCTCCTGCCAGCCCCGGCCTCGGTCGGCGTAGAGGACCGAGCGCGACGCCGAGACGACCGCCCCTGCCGGGCCGACCGAGAACGCCTCCGCGAGATCCTCGGGGCGCGCGCCCTGGGCGCCGACCCCGGGCAGCAGGAGCACCGACCGGGGCAGCAGTTGCCGGGCCTCCGCAACTTCTTGCGGGAAGGTCGCCCCGACCACCGCGCCGACCGACGAGAGCCCGCTCTCACCGACGAGGTCGGATCCCCAGCGGTCGACGAGGCCGGCCACGTGCTGCCAGAGGGGTCGCCCGTCGGCGAGCAATAGATCCTGGAGGTCGACACTGCCCGGATTCGAGGTCTTGACGAGGACGAACACGCCGAGGCCGTCACTGGCGAAGAAGGGCTCGAGCGAGTCGAACCCGAGGTAGGGATTCACGGTGACCGCGTCGGCGAGCGGCGCGAACGCCGCGGCGTAGGCGCGCGCCGTCGACGGCACGTCCCCGCGCTTCGCGTCGACGATCACGAGCAGGCCAGCCTTCCGGGCGTACTCGCACACCTCGGTGAGGGCGGCCCAGCCGTCGGCGCCCTGCGCCTCGAAGAACGCCGCCTGCGGCTTCACGACGACCGCGGTCTCCGCGACCGCGTCGACGATGCCGCGGCAGAACTCCACGACCCCGAGACCGTCGGGCATGAGCGCCGGATCGGGATCGAGACCGACGCACAGCGGCGCCCCTTTGCGCTCCACGGCCGCGGCAAGCCGATCCGCGAAATGACCCGCTCCCCTCATCGCAATGAGGATACGGGTACGCCCGGAATGGGCTTCCCGAGGGACAAAGAAGAGGCCGCCCGGAGGCGGCCTCTCGATCCTCGGAGGAGACTTGGGTAGTCGCTAGTAGGACGATCCCCCGCTCTTGACGGCCGACTTGAGGCCGCTGCCGGCCGAGAACTTCGGAACGGTCGCCGCGGGGATGTGCACCTTCTCGCTCGGGTTCCGCGGATTGACCCCCGTCCGAGCCGCGCGATTCGCGGTCGAGAACTTGCCGAACCCGGTGAACGTGACCTCTCCTCTGCCCTTCAGCGTGTCTGTGATGGCCTCGAGGAACGCGTCGACGGCCTTACCCGCGTCGCGGTTGGACAGCTGCGCGCGGCGGGCAACCTCGGAAACAAACTCCTGCTTCGTCACTCTCTCCTCCAGTCGTAGATCGCTTGCTGGGCCTGAACGACCCTACCAACTCCGTGTTTGCGGCTCAACCATGCGGTTTTGCGGGGGTTTTCTCGGCTGACAGCAACTCTCCTGCCCGGAAAAGGGGCCGCAGACGGACCGCCTGGCGCGCGAGAGCATCGGCCCCGCCTTCCTCCCGATCGATCACGCACACCGCCGTGCGGACGACGAGACCGGCCTCGCGTAGGGCCGAGATCGACTCCACGAGCGCGCCCCCGGAGGTCACAATGTCTTCGATCAGGCATACGAGCTCACCCTCCGCGAAGGCGCCCTCGAGCCGGTTGGCGGTGCCGTAGGCCTTCGCCTCGTCGCGGACGATCACGAAGGGCAGGCCGCCGGCCAGCGAGGCGGCCGCAGCGAGGGGCACGGCTCCGAGCACGGGGGCGGCGAGGCGCACTGCCGCGGGCTCGTGCTCGCGGACGATGGCGGCGATCCGCTCCCCGATCGCGCCCAGGAGGTCCGGCCGCGTCTCGAAGCGGAACTTGTCGAGGTAGTAGCGCGAGCGTTTGCCGGAGCGGAGGAGGAAGTCGCCCTCGAGGTACGCCGCCTCGACGAGCCCCTCGCGCAGCTCGGCGTCGTTCATCTCCGCCCCGCCGCCACGAGAACCTGACGCGCCAGCGGCAACAGCCGGGCGGCCTCCGGCGAGCCGGCTCCGAACGTGACGAAGGAGCCGTCGTCGAAGTAGACGTCGAGCCGCTCGCGGCTCCCACTGAACCAGCGCCGGTAGGCCGCCGTCCCCGCGAGCGCGCCACTCGCGAAGCCGGCCAGGGCGAGCAACCTACGCGTCATCGGCCAGCGCTGCGAGGCAGCGCTTCAGGTCGTAGAAGACGAGGCCCGGGGCGACCCGCTCCCGCGCGACCGCGACGATCGCCTGCTCCTTGCCGGCCACGGCGAACACGTCTCCCCCGGCGAGCTCGGCGTGGAGCTGCGTGACTCGACCCTGGTCGCTGCGGAACGCGGCTGAGCCGTCGAGCAGCTCCCGCGCCGCGCGTGCGAGGACGGCTGCGCGCGTCTCGGGGACGCCCACGGAGCCGGCAAGCTCCCCGTCGCCGGCGACCAGGGCAGCCACCTCGATCTGCGGCGAGATCTCGACGAGATCGGCGAGAGCAGCTGCCGCGTCCATCGCTCCGACGGTAGCAAGGTGCAGACTCTGATCCCGTGCGCATCCGTCGGCGTCAGCTCGTGCACAAGTTCTTCGCCGATCGCGGCACCCACCTCGCGGCGATGGTGGCCTACTTCGCGCTCCTCTCGTTCGTGCCGCTCGTGTTCCTGGCGCTCGCGCTGTTCGGCCTCGCGCACCGCGCGCAGGCGTCCGACTTCTTCATCCTCGAGTTGAAGCACGCCTTCCCGGGAACCTCGCTGGAGAGCATCATCAAGCTCGTCCACCGCGTCCAGAACAACGCGGCGGCGCTCGGGATCATCGGCGGCATCGGGCTGCTCTGGTCCTCGCTCTCGCTCTTCAGCGCACTCGAGTCCGCACTCAACATCGTCTACGGGCTGCCGAACCGCCGGTTCCTGCACGGCAAGGGGATCGCGGCTGCGCTGACGGCGAGCGTCCTCACCACGCTCTTCGTCAGCCTCGTGGTCGGGGGCCTGGGCGTCGACTTCCTGAAGCACAACCTCGGCGCCTTCGCGCGCAGCCCGGCGCTCGCCTACGTCGTCTCGATCGGCGCGTCGCTGATCGGCGTGTTCCTCTTCCTGCTCGTCATCTACCACTGGCTGCCGAACACCGTCGTGCACTGGGGGGAAGCGCTGCCCGGCGCCGTCCTGGGCGCGCTCGTGCTGGAGTCGTCGTTTCAGGTGCTGCCTGTCTTCGTGCGCTTCGCCGACGTCAATGTGACCCTGCGGACGCTGGGCGGCCCCGCCATCCTCCTGCTCTGGCTGTACGTGATGGCGAACGTGATCGTCTTCGGGGGGGAGCTCAACTGGTGGTGGCGCGAGCGCCGCCTCGAGGCGCCCGCGTCGGTGGCGGTCACGGGGCGCGAGGAGTCGCCACCCGCGTAGTCGCTCGATTCGCCTTCGTCCCGCGTAGCGAGGTCCACTCAGCTCCGCTGCGGCTCGGGAGACGCCGGGGGGGACGGCGTGGCCGGCGCCTGGTCGGGCGGCACACCGGTCGCAGCGCTCTCGTAGCGGAAGTGCCGCTTGAGCCCGTTGATCGGGCGTTCGAAGAACCTCCAGGAAAGCGCGGAGATCGCGACCGTTATGAGCAAGGTCACGACGAAGTTGGGGAATCCGGCGTTCGTGTACCCCCTGCCGAAGTGCGTCGCGGCGGCGGCGATCGCCACCGGCACGAGGAAGTGGTAGATGTAGATGCCGTAGCTGATCTTGCCGAGGTACACGATCGGACGCCATTCGAGGAGGCGGCCGAAAGCTCCGGTGAACCCGACACTCGCGGTTCCGATCAGCCAGCAAAACACGAGTGCGGCGCCGGTGTTCTCGATCGCCATTGCCGCGTGCTGGTCATACGAGTGCTGCAGCCAGAACAAGAGGGCGTAGACGGCCAGCCCGACCGGAAGCGCCACGCGGGCCAGGCGCCGCGGGAGAGTCCCCTCGCGGTCGGCGTGGGCGACGAGCGCCAGCACGGCACCGATGGCGAGAAAATCGACATTCCCCGGAGTAGAGGTGAAGGCGGCACTCCAGTCGTGCTGCGCGTAGTGAAACGACGCCCACAGACGCCAGGCGACGCCGAGGGCGCAGAGGGCCAGCAGGAACGGCATGAGCCATCTGCGCGGGAGAAAGAGAAGGACGAGCGGCCAGAGGAGATAGAACTGCTCCTCGATCGCGAGGGTCCAGAAGTGCGGCACCGCGTATGGATACGCGAGGTAGTGCCAGACATAGATGTTCGTGCCGTAACTGAACAACCACGGCCAGATCTGCCGAATCTGCCCGACGCCTGTGAGAAGCAGGACGAAGAGCACCGCGTAGTAGATCGGAAAGATCCTCAGAAAGCGCCGCGCATAGAACTGGCGCATGAACACCAGACGGCGGCGCGAGTCACGCGGAGCGAGCTCGCGCCCGCTGATCAGGATGCCGGTGATGAGAAATCCGCTGAGGACGAAGAAGAGCCTGACACCGAGGGTGCCCCAGTCGAACCAACCGACGATGAACGTGTCCGAGGACGGCTGCCAGTTGTGGACGATGACCACCCCGAGCACGGCGAAGAATCGAAGCGCGTCGAGCTGCGGCATGTAGCCGCGCTCGCGGGTCGCCGGCGCCGTCACGCCCTCCGCGGTACCCAGACGACCCGCGAGCCGTAACCGGTGCCGAGGGCCATATGTCTCGACGTAGACGAACTCACGAGGAAGCCTTGGCGTTCCGCAGAACCAGCTTCCTGCATCTTCCACGATCCCACGCGAACGTCAAGCATCGGGCCACGTCCAAGGGCGCAGTGGTGTCGATCAACGAGGTGGGAGCGCCCTGACCAGCGCGCGAGCTGCCCGCGCACGATGGGAGTTCTCGGCCTTCCACCGGTCGCCGAGTTCTGCGACGGTTCGCTCCTCGCCGTCCGGGACGAAGATCGGGTCGTAGCCGAAGCCCTCGGTTCCTGCCGGCTCGTACGCGATCCGTCCCTCGAGCTTGCCGGTGCCGCGCAGCTCACGTCCCTCCGGTGAAAGGAGGACGAGCTCCGAGACGTAGCGCGCGCCGCGCTCCGCCACGCCCTCGAGCTCACCGAGGAGCTTCGCCACCGCGGGAGCCCCTTCCGGCGCGTAGCGGGCCGAGAGGACGCCGGGGCGTCCGCCGAGCGCAGCCACCTCGATCCCCGAGTCCTCCGCGAGCACCCAGCCTTGCTCGTGCTCACGCCCGAACGCGGCCTTCAGCGCCGCGTTCTCGTAGTACGTCGCCCCGGTCTCGGGTGGATAGTCGTCGCGCTCGAGCGACTCGATCGTCCAACCGGGCAGGAGCCGCTCCAGCTCGCGTGCCTTGTGGGGATTGCGCGAGCAGAGGACGGCTTTCATTCCATCCAGCGCACCTCGAGCACGCCGTCGACCTCGGCGACGCCGGCGACGACCGCCGCAGCCGAACCGGCCGGGAGCTCGAGGTCGACGGCCACCGAACGCCGCTCTCCCTCCTGCGCAACCTCGAGCGAGACCACTCGGCCGCCCTGCCGCTCGACTGCGTCGATGACCGGCACGGCGCTGCCGCCGGCCGGGATCTCGACGAGGAGCCTGGAGAGCGCCGGCCGGAAGCGGACGAGGAAACGGTAGGCGACGGTCCGCAGCGGGCCGAGCGTGATGATCGCCCCGAGCGTCGCGATCAGCGCCCCTTCCCAGTACCCGGCACCGGCAGCCATGCCGATCGCGGCCACCAGCCACAGCGTGGCCGCCGTCGTGAGCCCACGGACGGAGAGGCCCTGCCGGATGATGGCACCCGCGCCGAGAAAGCCGATCCCGGTCACGATCTGGGCCGCGATCCGGGTCGGATCCACCCTGACGCCGAAGTCGATGAAGCCGTAGGCGGAGACGAGCGTGAACAGGGCCGACCCCACGGAGACGACGAGGTGCGTGCGCAGTCCCGCCTGCCGCTCGCGCAGCTCCCGTTCCAGCCCGATCGCTCCGCCGAGCGCGGCCGCGACGAACAGCCGGAGGAGCACCTCCGGCCAGCCGATCGTGTGCGTGGCGACGATCGCAGCGCTAAGGAAGCTCACGCGCGACCGCCTCTGCCTGCAGCGTCGCGATCTCGCCGATCCCGGCCGCCGCGAGCGCGAGCAGCTCGTCGAGTGTCTCGCGCGCGAACGGGTCGCGCTCGGCCGTCGCCTGCACCTCGACGAGGCGCCCGTCGCCGGTCATCACGACATTCATGTCCGTGTCCGCGCCCGAATCCTCGGAGTAGTCGAGGTCGAGCAGCGGTGTGCCCTCGACGACGCCGACCGAGACGGCCGCGACGGAGTCGCGGAACGTGCGCGAGAGGCCGAAGCGATCGAGTGCTCGCATCGCGGCGACGTAGGCGCCGCAGATCGCCGCGCAGCGGGTGCCGCCGTCGGCCTGCAGGACGTCGCAGTCGAGCCACAGCGTTCGCTCGCCGAGCGCGTCGAACTCGGCGACCGCGCGGATCGCCCGGCCGATCAGCCGCTGGATCTCGACGGTCCGCCCTTGCTGCTTGCCGCGCGCGGCCTCCCGCTGCACACGCTCGCCGGTGGACGCCGGCAGGAGCGAGTACTCCGCCGTGATCCAACCGCGTCCCTGGCCGCGGAGCCAGCGCGGAATGTCCTCCTCGACCATGGCCGTGCACAGCACCTTCGTCCGGCCCTGCGTGATCACGACCGAGCCGTGCGGGTTCTCGAGGTAGTCGGGCTCGAAGGAGATCGCGCGGAGCTGGTCGGGCTTGCGGCCGCCCTGGCGCGCGCTCACGCGGCAGCCCCTTCCAGCGTCGCGACGGTGACGTGCTCGACCTCGCGGACCGGCAGCTGGAGGAAGCGGCGCCCGAGCTCGCGGAAGGCCTCGGGATCGCCCGTCGTGAGGAAGCGGTAGGCACCCACACGGTCGCGCGCGTTCTCGACGCCCTTGCGCGAGAGCGTCTCTGCCACCTCGCGGGCGGTTTCCTCCGCGGAGAAGACGAGGGTCACGTCGCGGCCGAAGACGCGCTCGAAGATCTTGCGGATCAGCGGGTAGTGCGTGCAGCCGAGAATCACGGTGTCGACCCGCTCCGCCTGCAGCCGCGCCGCGTACTCGCGCACCGCGCGCTCCGTCTCCTCGCCGTACGGTTCGTCGCCTTCGATCAGCGGCACGAGCGCCGGGCACGCGACCTGATGGAACGAGATGCCGGCGTCGAGCGCGTGGACGAGTTCGCCGTAGCGGCCCGCCTCCACGGTCGCCGCAGTCGCGAGCAGCCCGACGCGCCGGTTCCGCGTGGCCTGGACGGCGGCGTGCGCCTCCGGCGTCAGGACGCCGACGACCGGCACGGCCAGCTCTTCCTGCAGCCGCGGCAGCGCCGCCGAGGTCGCCGCGTTGCAGGCGACGAGGATGAGCTTCACGTCCTGCTGCTCGAGATAGGCGCCGATCTCGCGCGCGAAGCGGCGGATCTCCTCGAGCGGCCGCGGCCCGTACGGGAGTCGCGCGTGGTCGCCGAGATACACGAAGTCCTCGTGCGGCATCGTCACCAGGCACTCGTGGAGGACGGTCAGCCCTCCCACGCCGGAGTCGAAGACGCCTACGGGCCGCGAATCCATTGCGGGCATCGTAAGGGGCGATAGCGTTCGGCCCGTGAGTCGGGTCCGGGTCGCACTCGCCTTGGTCGTCGCAGCAGCAGCGTGTACCGCAGCGGCGGCCCACTCTCGTCCGGCCGCAGCCGCCGGCGGCTGGACCGACGTCTCGATCCCTGCGTCCGACGCGACGCCGCTTGCGTGCGCCTACCTCATCCCGAGCGGCAGCGCCCCGGCCGGCGGCTGGCCCGGCGTCATCCTCTTCCACGGGCTCGGCGACTCGCATACGGACATGGAGCCGATCGGCGCGGCCCTCGCCCAGTTCGGGTTCGCCGCTCTCGCGTGCGACGCCCGCGGCACCGGCGCCTCCGGAGGCAAGTGGGGGCTCGACGGTCCGCGCGAGGTGCAAGACGCGCAGGACCTCTTCACCTGGCTCGCCGGGCGCAGCGACGTGTCGGACACGCAGATCGGCGCGTTCGGCCTCTCGCTCGGCGGCGGAGCGGTCTGGAACGCGGCAGTCGCCGGCGTCCCGTTCAAGGCGATCGTGCCCGCCATCACGTGGACCGACCTGGGCACTGCGCTCTATCCGGCGGGCGTCCCGAAGACCGGCCTGGTCGGGATCCTCTCCCGGGCCGTGCCGATCGCGAACTGGGATCCGGCCCTCATCCAGACGGCACAGGACCTCGTGCAGGGTGACGTGACGCCCGCAGTCACGAGCATCGACGCGGCCCGCTCCCCGCGCTCGCACCTGGACGCGCTCACGGTGCCGACGCTGCTGCTGCAGGGGCGGCACGACTTCCTCTTCGATATGGACCAGGCGATCGCGGCCTGGAAGCTCCTTGCCGGGCCGAAGCGGCTCTACCTCGGCGACCTCGGCCATCCGCCGGCCACGAATCCGGGACCCGAGCAGGCCGGCTACATCGCCGAGGCCATCGGATGGTTCGCGCACTACCTCGCCACCGGGCCCGCGCTCGGCGGCGGCATCGAGCTGGCCCACGATCCGTGGAACGGCACGACCACGTCGTACAAGAAGCTGCCGAAGACGCACACGGCGAGCGTCAACCTCCCCGGCAAGAGGAAGGTCACCGGCTCCGCCTTCGTGACCCGCTCTGCACGCCTGACCGGCGGGCCGCACGAGACGTTCGGGGACGGTTTCGTCACCGTCCACTACTCGGCCGCGACGAGCTGGACGCATCTCGTCGCCACAGTCTCGGTCAAGGGGAGCAAGACGCCGGTGACGGAGGGAGCAGCAGCGGTCAAGTCTTCCTCCGGCGTCGTCAAGATCCCGCTCATGGACGAGGCCGCCCGCGTGCCGCGCGGCAAGAAGATCGTCGTCAAGCTCGGCGCGACCTCCGCGGACAACGTGTACGGCAACGGCGTCCCGGTCTACGCGAGGGCCGCCCCGCAGGGCGCCTCGATCAAGCTGGGCAAGGCGACCCTCAGGCTCTCCTTCCTGAAGCACGCGGTCTCCAAGTAGCGTCCGCGGCATGGCCGCGACCGTCCGCATCGGTACTTGCTCGTGGGCCGACGAGGCACTCTCGAAGTACTTCTATCCGCCGAAGCTGCCGCCGAAGGAGCGGCTCGCCTGGTACGCGGAGCACTTCGACACGGTCGAGGTCGACTCGACCTTCTACCGGCTGCCGGGCGAGTCGATGGTGCAGGGCTGGGCCGAGCGGACGCCGGACGGCTTCGCGATGCACGTCAAGGTGTTCGGCCTCATGACCCGGCACCCGGTCAAGGCCGAGGTGATCCCGGAGGACCTGCGCGCCGAGATGCCCGTGGACGAGCGCGGGCGCGTCGACCGGCCGCCGCGCGAGCTCCGCGGCGAGATCTTCCGCCGCTTCCTCGAGGCGCTCGAACCGCTGCGGGCGGCCGGCAAGCTCGGAGGGCTTCTCTTCCAGTTGCCGCCCTACGTCGTCTACAAGGACGCCTCGCTCGACTACCTCGAGTGGGCGCGCGAACAGCTGGGGGAGGACGAGATGCTCGTCGAGTTCCGCCATCGCTCGTGGCTGGACGACGAGAACCGCGCGGCCAGCCTCGCCTTCCTCGAGCGGATCGGCGCCGGCTACGTCGTCGTCGACGCCCCGCGCTCCGACACGGCGAAGAACCTCGTCCCGACCGTGGTCGCCACGACCTCGCCCACCGCCTACGTACGCTTCCACGGGCGCAACCTCGGAACCTGGAACAAGCGCGGCGGGTCGGCGGCGGAGCGCTTCGACTACCTCTACTCCGACGACGAGCTCGCGGAGTGGGTCGGGCCACTGCGGGAGCTCGCCGGCCAGTCGGAGCAGGCTTACGCCTTCTTCAACAACAACGCCTCGTCGGAGGATCCCGAGAACCCGCTCGGCCGCGTTTCGCAGGCGGCGACGAACGCGCAGCAGCTGCGCCGGCTCCTCGACGTGAACCGGATCGCGGCCAGCGGCGGAACGTAGGGCGCCGCCGTGAACGTGCTCTCGATCACGCACGGCGGCGACGCGGGGATGGAGCTGTTCGGCCCGCTCGTCGCCGAGGTGGGTCACCGGCTCGACGAGTGGAGCTTCGAGCAGGGTGCTCCGCCCCTGCTCGACGCCTACGACGCGGTACTCGTCTTCGGCGGCTTTCAGCATCCCGACCAGGACGACCTCTACTCGTGGCTCAGCGAAGAGCGGGACTGGCTGCGGGGGCTCATCGAGAAGCCGCAGCCCCTGCTCGGCATTTGTCTCGGCGCGGAGCTCCTCGCGCAGGCGGCCGGCGCCTGGGTCGGGCGGCTGCCGGTCCCCGAGATCGGCTGGGGCGAGGTCGAGCTGACCGACGCGGGCGCGGCGGACCCCGTCTTCTCGCCCCTGCCCTCGCGGTTCGAGGGACTGCTCTGGCACCACTACGCGCACGACCTGCCCGAGGGAGCGGTCGCGCTTGCGCACAGTGCCGCGTCGCTGCAGGCGTTCCGGCTCGGCGAGCGGTGCTGGGGCGTTCAGTTCCACCCCGAGGTGACCGAGCCGCAGCTCGCCCGCTGGATCGGCGACGCGAGCGACCCGCCGCCCCATCCCGGGCGGATGCTGGCCGAGACGCGCGAGCGGATCGGCGACTGGAACGAGCTCGGCCGCCGCCTGTGCCGGTCGTTCCTCGCCGCGGCCGAGCGAATGCGTGCCGGCTGACGCGCTGGCGCTCGTCCTCGCGGCGGCCGTCCTCCACGCAGGCTGGAACGTCCTTTTGCGCGGGTCGGAGGATGTCGAAGCCCGCTTCGCCGCCGTCCTCGCACTGTCGATCCTGATCTTCGCGCCGGTTGCGGCCGCGACGTGGTCGGTCTCGTGGGCGGTCGCGCCGTACGTCGCCGCTTCGGCCGCGCTCGAGGGCGTGTACTTCGCACTGCTCATCGCCGCCTACCGCCGGCGCGAGCTCTCGGTCGTCTACCCGGTCTCGAGAGGCTCCGCTCCCGTGCTGGTGCTGCTGGGGACAGTCGTCGTCCTGGACCGCGACGTGTCGGCGGGCGCCGCGGCCGGCGTCTGCCTCGTCGCCGTCGGAGTCGTGCTCGTGCGCGGCGTCCGGAGCGGAGCCGAGGGCGTGCTCGTCGCGCTCGTGATCGGGTGCGCGATCGCGGGCTACACGCTGGTGGACAAGGAAGGGCTGAGGCACGCCGGTTCGCTGCCGTACCTCGAGCTCGTCCTGATCCCGGTCGGCCTCGTCGCGCTGCCCGTCGTCGCCGTGCGGCGCGGCACACGAGCGCTGCGAGCGCAGCTGACGCCGTCGACAGCGGTGACAGCCGTCGCGTCCTTCGGGGCGTACGCGCTCGTGCTCGCCGCGCTCCGCCTCGCGCCGGCGCCGCAGGTAGCCGCGGTGCGCGAGACGAGTGTCGTGCTCGCAGCACTCCTCGCGGGCACCTTCCTCCACGAGCGGGTGGGAATCGAGCGCGTCGCGGGAGCCGCAGCCGTCGCCGGCGGGGTCGCGCTGATCGCACTCTCCTGAGAAGATGGCGCGCGGATGAAGCAGCTCAACACGCTGGATCGCGTGATCGTGGCAGCCGCCGCGATTGCCTTCATCACGCTCTTCCTGCCCTGGTACGGCGTCACGATCGGAGAGACAAGCGTCTCGGGGAGCGGCGGCGTCGCCGGCTCTGCGGGAGCGTTGCTCCTCGCCGCGGCCGGTGTCGTCGTGCTGTTTCGCCGGACCGGGGGCTCCCTGCTCTCGGGAGCCAACGCCGGTCCGTCCGCAGTCGTCGCCGGCCTCGCTGCACTCGGCCTGGTGCTCGTGATCATTCGCTGGGCGACCTTGCCCAGGTACCACGCCGGCGGCCTGGGCTTCAGCTACAGCGTCGGCCCGAGCTACGGCCTCTACCTGGCGCTGATCTCCGGCAGCGTCGAGACCGCCGCCGCCCTCCTGGCGCTGCGCACGCCGGGCGAGCAGCGTCCGTGGGACGAGCCCGCGCCGGAGCCCGAGGAAGAGGGACGCCCCGAGACTTGACTCCGTCCTGCGGACGGATCACGATAGCCCGCGTGCGGGGGGACTAGACGGAGTCCCGGAGGTGGACACCATGGAGTTCGACTGGAAGCGCCTCAGCACGCTGGATCGTGTGATCGCCGGAGCCGCGGCGATCGCATTCGTCTCACTCTTCTTGCCCTGGTACGGCGTCACGGTCGGACCGTTCGGCGCGTCCGTGAGCGGCTGGTCGGCCGGCTTCTCGGCGTGGGCGGGCGGGTTACTCCTCACCGCCGCAGGAGTGCTCCTGGTTCTCCGCCGGTCGGGCGCCTCCCTGCAGGCGACCCGGGTCGGCCCGTCGCTGCTGGTCGGAGGCATCGCCGCGCTCGGGCTGCTGCTCGTGATCATTCGCTGGCTGACCTTCCCCAGCTTCCACGTGTCGGGCGTCAACTACGACGTCGGCGCGCGATACGGCATCTATCTGGCCCTGATCGTCGGCATCGCCGAGGTCTCGGCCGCGGTCATGGAGCTGCGCGCGTCAGGGGAGCAGATGCCGTGGAGTCAGGCCGAGCACCGGCCGGCACACGCCGAGCCGGCTCCGGAGGCGCCCGCGGCGACGGACGAATAGGTCAGCGCTCGAGCGGGAGCTCGTCGTGGCGGCTCCACTCGTGCCAGGAGCCGGCGTAGTTACGCGCGTCGTAACCCGCGGCGCGTAGCGCGAGCGTCGCCAGGGCCGACCGCGAGCCGGAGTGACAGTACGCCACGATCTCCGCCCCCTCGGGCAGGCCGACGAGCTCGTGGATTCGCTCGGCGGCCGCCGGCCTGCCCGGCGCCTCGAAGAGGTGGCCGACGTCGAGATTGCGCGCTCCCGGGATGTGGCCCTGGCGCGGGTCGCACTCCTTGCCGCGGCGCCCGGTGTACTCGTCCGGCGTGCGCACGTCGAGAATCGTCAACGTCACATCGGCGAGCCGGCTCGCAAGCTCTTGCCGCGTCGGGAGTGCCTGCGGATTCGGCTCGAGCTCGGCCGCCACCTCCCGGACGTGGTCGAGCTCGACCGCACCCTCCCCGAGCTCGCCCTCCCAGCCCGCCATGCCACCGAGGAGGATCGCCACCTGCGGATGTCCCGCGAGCTCGGCCATCTGCGCCGCCGGCATCGCACCGACACCGTCACCGCGGTCGACGAGCACGAGCCGCTCGCGGCCCGTGATCCCGTGGCGCCGGAGCCGCAGCGCGATCTCCTGCGCGAGCGCACGTGCCGACTCCTCGTTTGCCGCCGGCGGCGGCGAGCCGAGGACGAGCGGCCGCGAGCCCGGGATGTGCCCGCGCATGTGCGCGTTCGGGCCGCGGACGTCGCCCACGACGAGATCGTCGTCGCCGAGATGCTCGGCGAGCCACGCAGAGTCGACGACCGCCTTCACAACGCGGCCACGACACCGGCTTCGGCTGCGATCGCGGGCCGCGCCTCGAGCCGCGCGAGCCAGGCGCCGAGGGACGGGTAGCCACTCAGCTCCACACCGAGCATGTCCCGCGCGCGGAGGACCCAGGGTACGAGAGCGATGTCGGCGAGGCTGTACTCCGCTCCACCGAGGTAGTCTCGGTCATAGAGCCGCACGTCGAGCTTCGCGAGCGCGGCGTCGAGCTGCTCCGCGGCGCCGTTCTCCCCCCGCCGCAGTGCGTAGTACGGATCGGTGAGGTCCTTGTCGCGGAAGATCAGGAGCCGGACCGCGGCGCGGTCGGCCGGATCGGCCGGCATCAGCGCCGGCTCGGGATAGCGCTCCTCGAGGAACTCCATGATCACGGTCGACTCGGACAGCGGATCGCCGCCGTCCTCCTCGATCACGGGCACCCGGCCGGCCGGGTTCTTCTCGTATAGCCAGGCAGGCCGGTCGGAGAGGTCGATCTCGACGGTCTCGACTTCAAGGCCCTTCTCGGCGAGAACGATCCGGGCTCGCGCGGCGTAGGGACAGCGCGCGGCGTTGTAGAGCGTGATCACGGTTGCACCCCCATCACGATTGCGATCTGTTCGTACAGCTCCTGGGCGGGCGGCAGCTCGCCGGGCGAGGCCGCGGTGCGCACCACCTCGCGCACCC
>JAICLM010000150.1 GCA_025927435.1 Thermoleophilia bacterium
GCTCGGCGAGCTAGCGCTGGACGACGCGTACTGCGCGGGCCGCATTGCCGAGGCGCTCGGGGGCAAGTCGGCGGACTCGGCCCGTGCGGCGATCCTGCTGGCGCAGAGCTTTCCCAACGCCGTCGAGGGACTGGGCGCCGGACGCAGCGCCGCCAACCTGCGGCGGCATGGCCTCGAGGCCGACGTCGAGCGTTGCGCGCGGGAGAACGTCCTCGACGTCGTCCCGCGCTACGTCCGCCGCGTCGGCCCCGCAGCCGAGGTCACGCTCTGACTAGGCGTTCGCCCGGACGGCTACCTCGTACTTGCTGACCGAGGTCCGCTGGCCGGGCGTATCCGGCCCGGGCATCGCGCTCAGGATCTCGTCGCCCTTCCGGTAGTCCTCCTCGTTGTCGAAGAGGACGATCGCCAGCGAGCGCTCGCCGTCGGGATCGTGCAGGATCATGAGCTCGGCGGGCGGCATCCCCTCCGGCGGGTCGCCCCCCTCGATCTCGCTCTTGAGATTTGCTACGCGCTCCGAGGTCACACCCTCGAACGAGACGACGCGTGCCAGTGCCATTGAGCCCTCCTTTGGACGTGTCGACGCGAGCCTACGCCTCTGCGGCGAGCTCGGCCAGCTTCGCCACCGTCCGCCAGTTGCGGTGCGTGCCAGGCACGGCGAGCAGGCGCTCGAGTTGCGCCGCCGAGAGCCGCGAGCCGCTGTATCCCGCGGGATAGTGGAGGTAGACGTCGACGCCTGCGAGTACCGCTCGATCGGGTGAGGGATCGAGCGCGGCGAACCGGTCGGCCGCGGCCCGTTTCGGCTTCGCGCCGAGGAAGACGACGTGCGAATGGGACGTGTCCGCGCCGAACGGATGTCCGGCGACGACGGCGGCGAGCTCGTTCGGTGTGCGCAGGATCGCGGTCGTGTCGACTCCAAATGCCTGCGTGATGAGGCGCTCGAGGTCGCCGGCGAGCGCGGTCCGGCTCCTCGGCCCGTCGAGGATGACGTTGCCGCTCGCGATGTACGTCCGGGCGCCCTCGTAGCCGGCTGCCTCGAGCCGCTCCCGCAGCTCGGCCATCGGAACCTTGTTGCGGGCGCCGAGGTTGACGGCGCGCAGGAGCGCGACCCACCTCACCGGGGCCGCCGGCCACGCCGGAGCGCGTCGAGCCGGCGCCGCTCCTGCTTCGTCGGACGCGCCCCGAGATCGGCCCCGAGCGGCCGGGCGAGCCGGCGCTCGAGCGCGAGCCGCTCCCGCTCCTCCCGCGACTCGGGCGTCTCCTCGTAGAGCGTCGCCGCGACCTTTGCCGGCCCTCGGCGGTCGGCGAGGCCGGTCACGACGACGACGCGGCGGACCGGGCCGAGGCGGATCTCGATCGTGTCGCCGGGCGTCACCTCGCGTGCCGGCTTGACCCGCTCGCCGCCGACCTTGACGTGCCCCGCGACGACGAGCTCGGTCGCGGCGCTCCGCGTCTTGGCGAAGCGCGCCGCCCACAGCCACTTGTCGATCCTGCATCTGGCACGCGGCTCAGCCACGGCGCGAGGGATCAGGCAAGGGCGCGTTCGAGAGCCGCGCGGTCTGTGGGGTCGCCGTGCGTCGGCAGAACGTGCTCCACGTCCTTGTCGAGCAGCGGCCTCAGCCCTGCCGCGACCTGCCTGACCGTAACGCCGTCCGGTAGCCAGCTCGCGGGGATCTCGAGCCCGTTGCCGAGGTCGATCAGCGTGTCGCCGGCGATCACCGCGCGAATCCGCTCGTTCCAGAGCACGAGGTCCAGCTGGCCCTCGCGGCCGGGGTACGCCTCCAGCCCGAACAGCGAGTCGCCGATCGCGTAGCGCGTCGCCGGGACGAGCTGGTCCTCGGGGCGATCGGGCGCCGGGGCCCAGACGGGAAAGCCGAGGGCTGCGGCGTCGCGCTCGTGCCACGTGGAGGTGAGGACCGTAACCACCTCGCGCGATCCGAACAACGCGCGGACGTCGTCCGGAACGGCGATCGGGTCGATGAGGACCAGCCGCTCGTCGTCGTCGAGCGCGTATGCCGACACCGGCCCTTCCCACTCGGGATGCGTAGCTGTCCAGTGGTGTACGCCCCTGGGAAGCATGCTTCGGATGCTAGCGAGTTTCCGGCTTGACAGGGGAACACGTGTTCGTGTAGAACATACGTTCCGATGATCGCTTGTCTCACCATCCCAGGGCTCGAGCTGAAGGCAGCGCTGCGGCGGACGCCGACGCAGGCGCTGCGCCCGGCGGCGCTCGCTCCCGAGCCGCAGGGAGAGCCGTTCATCGGGCCGGTGACCGCGGCTGCCGAGGCGGCGGGCGTGCGGCCGGGGATGCGGCTGGGCGAGGCGCTCGCGACCTGCCCGTCGCTCGCGCTCGTCGAGCCGGATGCCGCTGGTGCCGAGCGTGGGTGGGAGGAGATCCTGCATGCGCTCGAGGACGCGGGTTTCTCGGTCGAGGCGGCCTCGCTCGGCGTCGCATACTTCGAGACGCGGGGAGTCGAGCGGCTCTACGGCGGCCTCCAGCCGGCGCTCAGACGCGCGCTCGCGGCGGTCGGGACGGAGTGGGACGCGCGCATCGGCGCAGCCGGACGGCGCTTCGCAGCGCTCGCCGCGGCTTCGGTCGCGCAGCCGGGTCAGGTCGTGGTCGTCGCGGACGAGGAGCTGCCGCAGTTCCTCGCGCCGCTGCCGCTCACGCTCCTTCCCCTCGAGCGCGGGCGCTACGAAGAGCTCGAAGCACTCGGAGTTCGCAAGCTGGGGCAGCTTGCCGGGCTCCCGGGAGGCGCCGTCGCCGAACGTTTGGGGCCGGACGGCCGGCGCGCCTGGGGCCTGGCGAGAGGTGGGACGGCCGCGCGCGTGCGCGGCCGGCGCCCGCCCGCGCTCGTCGCCGCCTCGCTCGAGTTCCCGGAGGCGGTCGGCAACGAGCTGACGCTGAGACGCGCGCTGGCAGGGCTCGTCGAGACCGCGCTCGCGCGGCCCGAGCGGCGCGACCGCTTCGTCCGCAAGCTCGCGCTTTCGGCCCGGCTCGAGAGCGGCGGCTCGTGGCGGCGGACACTGACCCTGCGCGAGCCGAGCGCCGACCCCGACCGGATCCGCGTCGCGCTCTCGCCGCGGCTCGCCGAGCTGCCGGCTCCCGTCTCGGAGCTTCGCCTCGAGCTCGTCGAGCTGACCGAGCCGACCGGGCACCAGCTCGAGCTGCTCGCAGCGGGCGCCGAGGACCGCTCCCGCCTGCGGGACGGCCTGCGCCAGGTGCGGGCGAGCACCGGCTCCGGCTCCGTGTGCACCGTCGTGGAGGTGGCGCCGTGGTCGCGCGTCCCGGAGAGTCGCGCGCTGCTCGTGCCGAAGGACGAGTAATGCACGAGCTGGAAGGAGGGGGCTCATGGGGGAACCATGGGTTCCCCCATGTTCTCGCGCATCCCGGAGAGTCGCGTGTTGCTCGTCCCGAAGGACGAGTAGTCGCACGTTTCAACGCACCCCGGGCGGCGCGGGTCGAGGCCGACGCGAACGCAAGGCCGCTCGAGGTGAACCACCGGGCCGTCGCGCTCGTGCGCGAGGAATGGCGCGTCGTCGACCGCTGGTGGACGGAGGAGCCGGTCGTCCGCTGCTACTTCGAGCTCGTGCTCGAGAGCGGCGAGAACACGGTCGTCTTCCACGACGGCGGGGGCGGCGGTTGGTATACCCAGCGGGGCGCGTGAACAAGTTCTCCGAGGTCACCAGGGACGAGATCGCGGTGCAGTTCGTCCGCGTTCCCGACGGGATCGAGCACATCCGCCGCGCCTGGGACGAGCTCGAAGCCGTCGTTGCCCTGCGCGGGCGGCATTTCTACGGGGCGTTCGATCCCGTTGCGAACGACTACCGCGCGTGCGTGGAGGTGCGGGAGGGAGACGAGCTGGTGCCGGGCCTCGACTCCGGCACGCTTCCCGGAGGCCGCTACCTCCGGGCCCGGCTGCGGGGCGACCCGCCCGCTGTCTACGAGCGGATCGGGCCCACGCTCGACGAGCTGACGCGCGAGGCGAAGCCGGAGAGGAGCCGTCCGAGTCTCGAGCACTACCGTCGCGTCGACGAGATCGACCTACTGCTGCCGATCTAGGACGCTCCGGAGCATTCGAGCCGCGGACTCCGGATCCCCGGCATCCCTGATCGCGCGCACGACCGCGATGCCCGGGGCGCCCGCTGCGGCCACCTCGGCCGCGTTCGAGAGCTCGATGCCGCCGATGGCGAACCACGGCACCCTCAGTGTCTCCGCGGCCGAACGGAGTAGCTCGAGACCGCCGGCGACCGCATCCTCCTTCGTGGGCGTCGCGAACGCCGTCACACCGACGTAGTCGGCGCCGGCCACGTCGGCGAGCTCGGCGGGCGTCGACGCGGAGAGCCCGACCAGCCCGTCGCGCCCGACGAGCGCCCGCGCCTCCTCGACCGGCATGTCGCTCCGCCCGACGTGGACGCCGTGAGCGCCGCACGCCTCGACGAGGTCGGGTCGGTCGTTGAGGACGAAGAGGGCGCCGTATTCCTTACAGGCCGCACGGAACGGCGCGGCCGCGGCGACCAGGGCCTCGTCCTCGGATTCCTTGTCGCGGAGCTGGACGATGTCCACGCCGCCCCGCAGCGCCGGCTCGAGAACGTGGGCGTCGTCGCCGCCAAGGACGAGGTAGAGGCGTGAGCGGGCCAGCCTGTCGCGCACGAACATATGTTCGCTTACACTGCGGAGATGGCGCTAGCTCCGCAGCCTCTCGATGAAGCCCACGTTCGGCGTGTGGAAGTTGAGCAGCCGGATCGCCGTTCCCGCCGGGCGGAATCCGTGCTCGACGTTCGGCGGCACCGAGAGGAAGGTGCCTGGTCCGGCTCGGTGCCACTCGCCGTCCTGGAGGAACTCGACCTCACCTTCGAGCACGTAGAACGAGTCGGAGTGGTCGGGGTGCGTGTGCGGATCGACCCCCTCGAAATCGGCGGGGAAGGAGAGCTCGAGCGCCTCGATGTGCGGCAGCTCGGAGAGGACCCGGTGCCCGTATTGCCCGACCCGCTCGCCGTCGTCCGGCCGGATGAAGTACGGCTCAGCCATCGCAGCGCATCATGACCTACGTCGAGCTGCACGCGCACTCGGCGTACTCGTTCCTCGACGGCGCATCGCAACCGGAGGAGCTCGCGGCCCGCGCGGCCGAGCTCGGCTACGAGGCGCTCGCGCTCACCGACCACGACGGCGTCTACGGCTCGCTCGAGTTCGCGCACGCGGCGAAGCACTTCGGCGTGCGGCCGATCACCGGGGCCGAGGTGACGCTTGCGGACGAGTCCCATGTAACGCTCCTCGTCGAGAGCGCGCGCGGCTACGCGAACCTCTGCCGGCTGCTCACGGCTGCGCATGCGCACACGCGTGACACGACGAACCGCGAGCCGCTCCCCCCACGGCTCGACCAGGCGCTGCTCGAGGAGCTCAGCGAAGGGCTCGTCTGCCTCTCCGGCTGCGCCCGTGACGGGCTCGCGGTGCGTAACCCGAACGCGGCGGCACGGCTCGCGCGCGCATTCGGCAGTGACC
>JAICLM010000171.1 GCA_025927435.1 Thermoleophilia bacterium
ATCCGCGAGCTGTACTCGCTGACGCCGGAGGCGAAGGTGCGCGGCTACAAGCCGGGCCGCTTCTCGTTCAACGTGCGCGGCGGCCGCTGCGAGACGTGCAAGGGCGACGGGCAGATCAAGATCGAGATGCACTTCTTGCCGGACGTCTACGTGCCGTGCGAGACGTGCAAGGGCGCGCGCTACAACCGCGAGACGCTCGAGGTGCGGTTCAAGGGACGCTCGATTGCCGACGTGCTCGAGATGTCGGTGGAGGAAGCGCTGAAGTTCTTCGCCAAGATCCCCAAAATCCGGCGCCGGCTCCAGACGCTCCACGACGTCGGGCTCGACTACATCAAGCTCGGCCAGCCGGCGACGACGCTGTCCGGCGGCGAGGCGCAGCGCGTCAAGCTCGCGGCCGAGCTCTGCAAGGTCGCGACGGGCAAGACGCTCTACATCCTCGACGAGCCGACGACCGGGCTCCACTTCGCAGACATCGAGAAGCTGCTCGAGACGCTGCAGCGGCTCGTCGACGGCGGCAACACGATGATCGTGATCGAGCACAACCTCGACGTGATCAAACAGGCCGACTGGGTGATCGACCTCGGGCCGGAAGGCGGCGAGGCCGGAGGCGAGCTCATCGCGGTCGGGACGCCCGAGGACGTCGCGCAGGTCGAGGAGAGCTCCACGGGCCGCTTCCTGCAGAACGTGCTGCCTGCTCGTGCCGTCGCTGCCGCCTAGCTCCGCCGACTGAGGGCGTGTCCGAAACGGACAGTTGCCGCGTGCGGCGCGGCGGAGTAAGACACTCGGCATGGAGGCAGGAACCACCCCGCCTCCCGAGGAGGCGGGAGAGGGCTACACCGGCGCGGCCGTTGCGGGCGCCGTGCTGGCGACACTTGCCTTCCCGTTCATCTCGTTGATCGCCGCGCTCCTGCTGCAGGGCAACGAGACGGACCCGCATAAGAAGGCGCAGCTCCGCACGTGGGCCTGGGCTTCCGGCGCATGGATGGCATTTGGTCTCGTGCTCGTCCTGATCGCCGTCGGGGCCTTCGCCCACTCCGGAGCCGGCAGCGTGGATCACTCCGGACCGTGTCAGGGAGGCCCGGAGACCGGCGCGACGGGGAAAGCGGTTCCGGGACATCCGAACAAGTTCGTGTTTCCGTGCGTGTTCGGAGGTACGGAGACAACGACCTTCCCCACGCACTGAGGCTACGCTCCGGTACATGGCGGCGACCGTCGACACCGCACGCGGCTCGGCGCTCGAGCGGAGCTGGTGGCTCCGCGCGCCGGCCGTGCTCGTCGCGCCACGCGCGGTGTTCGTCTCGCTCCGGGACGAGTCGGAGGAGGCGGTCGAGGCGCGGCAGGAGCCGCTGCTCGCCGTCGCCGGTCTCGCGGGAATCGCCGCGGTGCTGGGGTCGCCCGTCGCGCGCCAGCTCCTGAACGACGCCTCGTTCTCGGTCTCGCTGATCCCGGTCTGGGCCTTCCTCGGCGGGATGGTCTACGCGGTCGCCGTGTACTGGCTTGGCGGAGGGCTCCTCTACGGCGCTGCCCGCCGCTTCGGTGGGCTCGGCAGCTACCGGCGGGCGCGGAGCATGCTCGCGCTCTCGGCCGCGCCGCTCGCGCTTGCGCTCTTCACGCTCTGGCCGGTCCGGATCGCGATCTACAGCGAGGATCTCTTCCGCACCGGCGGCAACGATTGGGGCACCGGCGACCGGACGTTCGGCGGCTTGTTCTACTTCGCGTTCGCCTGGAGCGGGATTCTGCTCCTCATCGGCATTCGGGCGGTGCACGGCTGGAGCTGGGGGCGAAGCCTCGCGACATTTGCGCTGGCAGCCGCCCTACCCACGCTGATCGTGCTCGCCACCGTCACCTGAGGACACGGACTCGAACGCGGCCTGCTCCTCCTCGGGCATCGCGTACGTGTGCTGGCGCTCGGGGAACGCTCCGCTGCGCACCTCGGCCGCGTAGGCGGTCAGCGCGTCGCGGATCTCGGCGGAGAGGTTCGCGTACCGCTTGACGAAGCGGGGGAGGTGACCCTCGGAGAGCCCCAGCAGGTCGTGGTAGACGAGCACCTGGCCGTCGCAGTCCGCCCCCGCCCCGATCCCGATCGTGGGAAGTGAGAGCTCCCGCGTGACCCGTGCCGCAACCGGCGACGGCACCGCCTCGAGAACGAGCGAACAGCAGCCGGCAGCCTCGAGCTCCTTCGCGCCGTCGACGATCCGCTGCGCCGCCTCGGCGGTCCGGCCCTGAGTCTTGAAGCCGCCGAGCATCGTCGCCGACTGCGGGGTCAGGCCGACGTGGCCCATGACCGGGATCCCCGCCTCGACGATCGCGCGGGCGCGCGAGACCATCGGCCCCGCGCCCTCGAGCTTGACGATGTCCGCACCGCCCTCCTTGACGAAGCGCACCGCGGTCCGGACGGCATCCTCGTCCGAGGTCTCGTACGAACCGAACGGGAGGTCGCCGACGACGATTGGGCGGTGCACCTGGCGGGAGACCGTCCGGGTCAGGAAGAGCATCTCGTCGACGGTCACCGGGGTCGTCCCCCCGTGGCCCAGGACGACCATCGCCGCCGTGTCGCCCACGAGGATCACGTCGATGCCCGCATCCTCGGCGAAGCGCGCGCCCGGCGCGTCGTAGGCGGTGACCATGACGATCTTGTCGCCACGCCGCTTCATCGCGAGCAGCTCGGGGAGCGGCAGCTTGCCTGCGGGGATGCTCATCTGATCTCTCCTTCCAGGAGGACGTTGTCGATCAAACGGGTGGAGCCGACGCGGATCGCGGCCGCGAGGACCTTTGCGTCGCCGAGGTCGAGCACCTCGACGTATTCCGGCTCGAGCCCGTTGAGGGAGGCGCGAGCCGCGGCGACGGGATCGGGTGCGCCGGAGGCGGAGGCGAGCGCGCGCGGCAGGGCGAGAGCGCGATCCCGCTCCTCGGCCGAGAGGCGGGCATTGCGGGACGAGAGCGCGAGGCCGTCGGCGGCGCGCACCGTCGGGACGATGCGGATCTCGACCGGAACGTTCAGGTCGCGCGCGAGGCGGCGCATGACCGCGACCTGCTGCGCGTCCTTCTGGCCGAAGTACGCGCGCTCCGGCCGGATGAGGTTGAACAACTTGAGGCAGACCGTGGCGACACCGCGGAAGTGCCCGGGCCGGGCAGCGCCCTCGGCTCCCGTCTCGCCGGCGTCTACCCAGGTCGCGAAGCCCGACGGGTACAGCTCCTCGGTCGCCGGAGCGAACACGACGTCGACCCCTTCGCGCTCCGCGACCTCGAGATCGCGCGCCTCGTCCCGCGGGTACCCGGCGAGATCCTGCTGCTCGTCGAACTGCGCCGGGTTGACGAAGAGCGACATCACGACAGTCTCGTTTTCCACGCGGGCGGCCCGGAGCAGCGCGACATGACCGTCGTGGAGGGCTCCCATCGTCGGGACCAGTCCCGACCCGGGAGCGACATCCAGCTCGGCGATGGCGCGGACGACCCTCATGCGAGCAGCACCGTCGCCCCCGCGAGCGTGTCGTAGAGGTGCTCGAGCTCGGGATGCTCGGCCCGGATTGCCTGCTTGTGCGCCTCGACCGTTGCCCAGTCGCCGCGGGCGATCGGCCCGGTCAGCTCGAAGCCGTGCTCGATCGTCCCGCGCATCAGCGGTACGAGCGCATCCGGCGGAACCCCGAGCCTGACGGCCGCCCGCTGCAGCGTCACGAGGTAGTTCGAGGCGAAGACGGCTCCTGCGTGGTAGAGCGTCCGGTCGCCGTCCGCGACCTCGAACGGCCGCAGCCCGAGCGTCTCGGCGAGCTCTCGCGCCGTCGCCAGCGCCTCGGACGTCTCGCCGCTGATCGCTCCCCAGACGCCGTCGAGCTGAGCGGGATCGCCGCTGCGATCGAACGTCTGCAGCGGGTGGAGCGAGAACCGTCGCTCGTGCGGCTCCAACGCCGCGAGAGGAGCTGCCCCGGAGACGTGTCCCACCCAGGCACGTCCCGGTGCCAGGCGTCGGGACACGTCTGAAATGGCCGTGTCCGGGACACAGAGGAGGACGACGTCCGGATCGTCTTCGCCCACGGCGACGCCGCGCTCGCGCAGGCGGGCGCTGATGGCCGAACCGACCCGGCCCGAACCGATGACATCGACTCTCTCGATCACGATCTCGCTCCAGCTCCGAACCGGATGCCGGGCAGAGACGAGTGTACCGTCGGCGCCTGCGGCACTGCCGACACGGAAGCGGCCTACCATTCGGCTGCCCGGATGAGCTCCGCCGCTGCAAGCCTCACCGATCTCCGCCGCCTCTCGCCCCGTCGCGAGCTGCTGCTCGGCGCTGCGGTGACGGCTGCGTTCGCGGGGCTCGTGCTCGCCGTCGGGCCCGCACCGGGGGACGCGCCGGTTCATCTCTACCGGACGTTCCTCGTCCGCGACGGCGCGCTCGTCTGGGACAACTTCTGGTACGCCGGGACGTACCCGCTCGCCTCGTACAGCCTCCTCTACTACCTTCCGGCCGCCCTGGTGGGGAACCTGCCGCTCGTCTTCGTCGCTGCGGTCGCCTCGACCGCGCTCTTCTCCTCGATTGCACTGCGCGAGTGGGGCCACGCCGCGCTCTGGCCGTCGCGCATCTTCGGCGTGCTCGCCGCCGCGCCGTTGTTCACCGGGCTCTACGCGTACACCCTCGGCTTCGCGGCGATGCTCGCGACGCTGAAGCTGCTGCAGATGCGGCGCCCCTGGCTCGCTGGGGTGTTCGCCGCGCTCACGGTCGGTTTCAGCCCGCTCGCGTTCGCCTTCCTCTGCCTGATCGTCGGCTCCTACGCTCTTTCCGGCCGGCGGATCGCGGGACGGCAGCTCTGGTTCCTCGTCGCCCTCGGCCTCGCAGCCGGGATCGAGGTCGCCGCGCTGGTTCTCTTCCCCGGAGCAGGTGGAGGCGTCTACCCGTTCCACTGGATCGACTTCGTCGCGGTTCTCGGCGTCACGACGCTCGGCCTGCTCGTGGCGCGCAGAGCGCGCGCCGCCGGGCCGCTCGTCGCG
>JAICLM010000019.1 GCA_025927435.1 Thermoleophilia bacterium
CCCACTCCTTGCAGAAGCCGCGGTAGGCGGCGCTGTTGAGGCAGGCAGCGGCAACCCGGCGTCCGTCGTCGAGCACCTGGCACTCCTCGGGATGGAACGCGACCCAGCGGCTCTCGGCCTCGCCGCCGAAGGTGCGGCCGACGCCCCACGGGCTCGCCAGCACGTGGAGGCCGGCCGCCTGAGAGATCGCGACGATCTCGGCCATCGTGTCGCGGTAGTAGGCGAGATCGTTCTCCGAGAAGGTATGGAGGACGCCGGTGTACCCGCGTGCGGCAAGATTGGCCATGTCCCGCTGCACGTGCCGCGGGATCCGAACGCCGAAATACGAGGAGCCGGCGCGGGTCGGTGAAGTGGTCATGACCAGTTCACCCTTTCACGGCGCCGGTGGTGAGGCCGAAGGAGATCCGGCGCTGGACGAGCAGGAAGAAGATCACGACCGGAATTGCGATCAGCGTCGAGGCGGCCATGATCTGGCCCCAGTCGACGAAGCGGTTACCGCCATAGAGGAAGGAGAGCCAGACCGTAATGGTCTGCTTGCTGCCGCTGTGGAGCAGGGTGTTCGCGAAGATGAACTCGTTCCAGCTTGTGATGAAGGCGAACACTGCGGTCGCAACGAGCCCGGGTGCGACGAGCGGCAGAAGTATGCGCACGAACGCCCCGAGACGTGTCGACCCGTCCACCATCGCCGCCTCCTCCAGCTCTTTCGGAATGCCAAGGACGAAGCCGCGCAGCGTCCAGACGCAGAAGGGAAGCGCAAAAGTCAGGTAGACGAGGATGACGCCGGTCAGCGTGTTCACCTGGTGGCGACCCGCGAGCACGATGTAGAGCGGGATGATCAGCCCGGCCTGAGGCAGCATCTGAATCCCGATCACGAGCACGATGAAGAGCTTCCGTCCGCTGAAGCCGTACTTCGCAAGTGCGATCGCAGCGAGGAACGAGAGCACGAGGGCGATGGCGACCGTCGCAAGCACGACGATGGCGCTGTTTCCTACGTCGGTCCAGAAGTACTGCCGGTGGATCGCGTCCGCGAAGTGCTGGAGCGTTGGATGGCGTGGGAACCACGTCGGCGTGAAGCTGCTGATCTGGTCGTTGTCCTTGAGCGAGGTCGAGAGCATCCAGAAGACGGGAAAGACCAGCACGACGAAGATCACGATCCCGAGGGCGTTCCAGCCGAGGCGCCCCCTGGCGCGGCGGCGGCTCATGCCTCCTCACCCACCCGCAGCATCCGCCGCACGTAGACGACACTCAGTGCCGCCACGATCACGAGCATGAGGATCGAGATCGCGGCGCCGATTCCGAAATCGGTCTTCCCGAAGCCCTCGAAGTAGAGATAGGTGCTCATCAGGTAGTTGGACGTGGTCTGCTGGCCCGGGCCGATGAGCAGGTAGGGCTGGGTGAAAGCGCCGAAATCCCAGATGATGGACAGGCTCGTCAGGATCAGAAGGACCGGCATCAGGACCGGCAGCGTGACGTCCTTGAAGATCCGCCATGCACGCGCGCCGTCGATCTGGGCGGCCTCGACAAGCTCGTGCGGCACCTGGGAGAGCGCCGCATAGACGGTGATCGTGACGAAGGGGATCGCGCCCCAAACCACGAGGCTCGTCACCATCGAGTACTGCGAGAACGTCGTCTCGTACCAGTTGTGCTGGAAGTAGTTGCCGAAGTGCAAGACGTCCGTGAGGATGTAGTTGAGGACGCCGTTCTCGCTGTTCGTCATCCAGCTCCAGACCTGGACGGCGACGACGGGCGGCATCGCCCAGACGAGGACGAGACCCGTGGTCAGCAGGAGCCGAACCCAGGTCGAGACCCTCACGAGGAGCAGCGCACCAAGCGTTCCAAGCACCATCGTCAGGCCGACGTTCACGGCGGTGAAGACGACTGTGCGCAGTAGCACGTGCCAGAAGACCTGGTCATGGAGGACGGTGCGGAAGTTGTCGAGCCCGATGTACTCCCCGTGGTGCTGGACGAGCTCGATCAGGCCGTACTTCTGGAGCGAGAGCTTGACGAGGTAGTAGATCGGGTAGCCGAGAATCGCCGCCAGGACGAGGACGACCGGCAGAACGAGGAGGTACGGGACCGACCCGCCGACGATACGCCGGCCGGTAAGCCGCCGCCGCCGCGACCCTGCGGTCGCGGCGGCGGCGGTGAGCGCGGTGGACTCGCTCCTGCTCAGGAGAGGTCTACGGCTCGTTGAGGGTTTCCGCGATGTTCTGGTCGGCCACCTGCGCGGCCTTCTTGACCGAGAGGTTGCCGGTGAGGAACTGGGCGAGGAACGTCTTGAGGATGTTGCCGGTCTGCACGTCGATCCAGTGCTTCGACTGCGGCACGAACCAGCTTCGCGCTGCAGCCCGCTCGTTCACGGTATTGCCGAGCAGGTTGGTCGCGTTCGGGATGTTCCCCTTCTTCTCCAGCGCCTTCTCATTGGTGGTGCTGGTGAAGTCGGCGATCCACGCCCGGGCCTGAGCCTGCGCGTTGCTCTGGATCGGCACCGCGAGGTCGGAGCCGCCGAGGAAGCCGGGGATCGGCTTACCTTTCGTGTGGCTCGGCATCACGAACTGCCCGACGACCTTCGAGTACTTCTTGCCGGTGCAGCACGTGTACCAGGCGGGGCCGTAGTTCGCGGCCGTCCGCCCCTGCGAGAAGACCGTGTACGGGAAGGGGTTCGTCCCGTCGAGCCTCGCCGACGATCTCGGTTGCGTGGCGCGGAAGAACGCCTTGAACCTCTTGAGGCCCCTGAGCGACTTCTTCGACGCGAGCGTCCCGACCCACTTGCCGTGGGACTTGTGCGCGATCGAGCCGCCGTAGTCGAAGACCCAGCCGAGTGCCGTGAACCAGTCCTCGCCGCCGACGTACAGAGGCGCGAAGCCCTTGACGTGCCTCTGCATCTTCCCCACTTTGACGAGCTCCCTCTGGAACTGCGCCATGCTCTTCGGAGGCTTCTTGAAGCCGGCCTTCTTGAACAGGTCGGTGCGGTAGGTGATCACCCGCGAGCCGGCGTAGTACGGGACGCCGTAGAGCTTGCCGTCGAACGTCGCGGAGGCTTTCAGTCCAGCGAGCCACTTCGAGGAGTTGTCGAACGACGACTTGTATTGGCCGAGGTTCGCGAACTCGCCGCTGGCCATATATGCGGTCATGTCGGTGTTGCCCATCTCGATCACGTCCGGCGTGTCGTTGCCGGCGATCGTGGCGTCGAACTTCTGCAGATGATCGTTCCACTGCTGGTACTGAACGCTCACGTTCCAACCCGGATGCGAGTTTTCGAACTTGTTGTTCGCAGCCGTAACCAGCTCCGGCCAACCATTCTGGGCGTCGACCTGGAGCCACACCGTGAGTGTGTGACCCGCTGCCTTACTGCTCTGGGCAGTCGTCGCGACGACGACCGAGAGCGCGACCGCGGCGGCGACCACCGCGAGAACCCGGTATCTCATGCCAAATCTCCCTCGAGACGTCGACGCGGAAGCCGGGCGCCCTGAGCGTCTGTGGCCGGAAAACCGGAGACGTCCAGCTGTGCGTCGAGTGGTCTATACCAATCGGCCACGGCGGGAATCTCCCACACCAGACCACTCTTGTCAAGGGCTGTGTGCGACGGCTTACGAGGGCGTCAACTCGGAGACGATCTGGTACCGGTCGCCGCGGTAGATCGAGTGGACGAACTCGAGGGTGCGACCGTCTGCATCGCGGCTCGTGCGCTCGAACAGGAATGCCGGCGAATGGAGCGGCACCTCGAGCACGGTCGACTCCTCCTCGTTCGTCACGGTCGGCTCTATCGTCTGCATCGCCGCGGCGATCTCCACCCCGTACCGCTTGCGCAGGAGCTCGTAGAACGATCCCTCCAGGTCGCGCGGCTCGACGCCGGGCACGACGCCTGCGGGGATATGGAGGGTCTCGATCGCCATCGAGACGCCGTCGGCCAAGCGCAGGCGCTTGACCACGACGACTTCGTCTCCCGGAGAGACGTTGAGGAAGCGGCCGAGGCGCGGCCCGGCTAGCTGCCGGGTGAGCGAGAGCGTGGTGCTGCTCGGCACCATCCCGCGCCGGCGCATGTCCTCGCTGAACGAGGTCATCGTCAGCTGCTGCGAGATCTTGGGCTGCTGGACGTAGGTACCGCTGCCGCGGCGACGCACGAGGTAGCCCTCGCGCGCCAGGTCGTCGAGCGCGGCGCGGACGGTCAGGCGCGAGACCCCGAGGTCTGCGCTGAGCTGCCGCTCGGAGGGGATTGCGGTGCCGACGCCCAGACGCTCGATGAGCTCGAGCACCTGCTGCCGCGCCGCGCTCTGCTTGGTCATCTTGGCCGGAGATCCGATCGCCTCCATCGTGCAGGCGACTATAGAGGCACTTGACCAAGTGGTCAATGCCATTGCTTTCTGGCGACAGATGCGGTATAGACTCCATGATCCTTCGCGTGGCCGAAATCGTCCTCGACAACGTCAGCAAGGTCTTCTCCGGCGGGGTGGTCGCCGTCGATGGCGTCTCACTCACCATCGCCGGCGGCGAGTTCCTCGTCCTCGTTGGACCGTCCGGCTGCGGCAAGTCGACGCTACTGCGCATGATCGCCGGCCTCGAGGAGGCGACGGCTGGGACGATCTCGATCGGCGAGCAGGACGTGACCGAGCTGCCTCCGCGCGGCCGCGACATCGCGATGGTCTTCCAGAGCTACGCGCTCTACCCGCACATGACCGTGCGCCAGAACCTCGGCTACGGGCTGAAGGTGCGTAAGACGCCGAAGCGCGAGATCGCCGAGCGCGTCGACCGCGCCGCGCAGCTCCTCGGGCTCGACCAGCTGCTCGACCGCAAGCCGGCCGCTCTATCCGGCGGCCAGCGGCAGCGGGTCGCAATGGGACGCGCAATCGTGCGCGAGCCCAAAGCGTTCCTCATGGACGAGCCGCTCTCGAACCTCGACGCGAAGCTCCGCGTGAGCATGCGTGCCCAGCTGGCCGCGCTGCACAGCCGGCTGGCCACGACGACGATCTACGTCACGCACGACCAGATCGAGGCGATGACGCTGGGGCAGCGCGTGGCCGTCATGCGCGACGGGCGGATCCAACAGGCCGACACGCCGCAAGAGCTGTACGCGCGGCCGGCCAACCTCTTCGTGGCCGCCTTCATCGGTTCTCCGGCGATGAACCTCGTCGAGGCCGAGATCGCCGGCGGTCAGCTCCGCTTCGGCGACTACGCGATCCCGCTCGCCGGCGGGAGCACGCCGCCAGACGGCCAGGTGATCGCGGGCCTCCGCCCAGAGGCATTCGAGGATGCCGCCTTCGCGGAGCCCGATTTGCCGCGCATCGACGTGAAGGTCGAGGTCGTGGAGGAGCTCGGCGCGGACACGCACGTGCTGTTCACGGTCGCGGCTCCACGCGTCGAGGCGAGCGAGGTGCGCGAGGCGGCCGGCGACGAGGACGCGGCACTCACTGCCGTCGACGGGTCGCTCTTCACTGCCCGCGTCGACCCGGGAACCTCGGCCAGGCCCGGGGCTCCGCTCCGACTCGCGGTCGACCCGTCGCGGTTCCACTATTTCGATCGCGAGACCGGCCTGCGCCTCGAGCCCGCGCGCGAGCTCGCGACGGTCGCGACCTAGCCGAGTGCGGGAACGGGCTCGCCGGCCCGAGACGAGCCCGGCCCGAGACAGTCCGACGAGCGCACCTCGCCGCCGTTCTCCCGCAGCTCCGCGAACTCGGCGGGCAACAGCTCGACCCGCCGGTCGCAATCGTCACCGCATTCGCAGAGGAATTCTCCCGGCAGAGCGGGGTCGGTCGACTGGAGCAGCTCGTAGATCCGGTCGTTGACCTCGCGGAACAGGATCGATCGCTGGCCGGGGCTCATACCGAGAGCATGCTCCTTCGGGACGCGCAGACAAAGCGGAAGAGCCTGGGGCTTACGGACGTTTTACGCCACTGGGCGCCGCCGTTGCGACGCCCTCGAAGCGACCGTTAGGGTCGTCAAAAAGGGAGGTACGGAATGGAACTGACGATCGGCGACACGGCCCCGGACTTCGAGGCGCAGACGACCGAGGGCCCGATCCACTTCCACGAGTGGCTCGGCGACTCCTGGGGGGTGCTGTTCTCGCACCCGAAGGATTTCACGCCGGTGTGCACGACCGAGCTCGGCTACATGGCGAGCATCAGGCCGGAGTTCGACCGGCGCAACGTCAAGATCATCGGCCTCTCGGTCGACGAGGCCGAGGATCACGAGAGGTGGGCGCAGGACATCGAGGAGACGCAGGGTACGGCGCCCAACTATCCGCTCATCGGCGACCCGTATCTAACGGTTGCGAAGCTGTACGGGATGCTGCCCGCCGGCGTCCAGGGCGAGGCGCAGGGGCGCACGCCGGCCGACAACCAGACGGTGCGCAACGTCTTCGTGATCGGCCCGGACAAGAAGATCAAGCTGATCCTCGTGTATCCGATGACGACCGGCCGCAATTTCGACGAGGTACTGCGTGTGATCGACTCGTTGCAGCTGACGGCGAGCCACAAGGTGTCCACTCCGGCGCAGTGGCAGCCCGGAGAAGACGTGATCATCGCCGGCTCCGTCTCGAACGACGAGGCGAAGGAGCTGTTCGGGGAGTGGGAAGAGCCGAAGCCGTACATCCGAATCGTCCCCGACCCCTCCAAGGTCCCCGCGGGTACCTGAGCGGCCGTAACTGAAGCGTTAGAGCCGGCGCCTCAACCGGCGCCGGCTCGGGCACGTACCCCGTCCGGGGGAGGCGCCGTGCCTCAAAGTGACCGATTTCCTGATGGTGTCTGCGGCTCCGCTTCCTTTCCGCGCGCGCGACGACGCCCATCTGACCCCGGACGAGGTCGGACGCCGCTACCGAACCCTGATCGAGCAGCTCCCGCTCGTCGTCTATCTCGACGAGCTCGACTCGGTCAGCTCGAACATCTTCACGAGCAAGCAGATCGAACCGATCCTCGGCTACAGCGTCGACGAGTGGGCTGCGGATCCCGAGCTCTTCAGGCGGCTGCTCCATCCGGACGATCGTGAGCGCGTGCTCGCCGCGCATGTGCACACGCACGAGACCCACGAGCCGCTCAGTCTCGAGTACCGGCTGATCGCCCGCGACGGCCGGATCGTCCACCTGCGGGACGAAGGCGTCGTCGTGCTCGACGAGCACGGACAGCCTCGCTATCTGCAGGGCTACCTCCTCGACATCACGAGCCAGCGCGAGGCGGAGCACCAGCTGCGGCAACTCGCCCTCTACGACCCGCTGACCGGGCTCGCGAACCGCGCCTTCTTCCACGAGCGGCTCAAGCACGCGATCAAGCTCCGCCACGCCGACGGTGAGGCGACCGGGCTCTTGTACATCGACCTCGACGACTTCAAGGCGATCAACGACCGCGGGGGACACGACCTCGGGGACGAGGTGTTGCGCGAGATCGGCGGGCGCATCGAGCACTCGGTTCGGCCCGGCGACACGGCTGCACGACTCGGCGGGGACGAGTTCGCCGTCGTCCTGACGGAGCCCGTGACGCCCGACGACGCGGTCTCGGTCGCGGAGCGGCTCCTCGCCGAGATCGCCAAGCCGCTCGACAGCGGTTCGGGACCCCTCTACACGAGTGCGAGCGTCGGCATCGCCTTCGGCAACGACGACGAGGCGCTCCTCAGGGAGGCCGACATCGCCATGTACCGGGCGAAGAGCCACTCCGAGCTGGGCTACGCGTTCTTCGACGCGCAGCTCGACCGCGTCGCCGTCGAGCGGTCGCAGCGGATCGCCGAGCTACGGGAGGGCGTCGGCCACGAGGAATTCCGGCTCGATTACCAGGCGGTCGTCGATCTCGACCGCAACGAGATCACCGGCTATGAGGCCCTCGTCCGCTGGGAGCACCCGACCCTGGGCGAGCTCCCGCCCGGCGAGTTCATCCCGCTCGCCGAGGAGACCGGCCTCATCGTGGCGCTGGGCGAATGGGTGCTCCGGGAGGCGTGCGCGGAGGCGACCAACCTTCACCGCCTGCACGGCCGCCCGGTCCACATGTCGGTAAACGTCTCGGCGCGACAGCTGCACCATCCCGACTTCTTCCGTCACGTCAGCCGCGCGCTCGACGCTTCGGCCCTGATGCCGAACCTGCTCACCCTGGAGCTGACGGAGAGCACGCTGCTCGCATCCGACGAGCGCGTCGCGCGGACGCTGCAGAAGATCAAGGAGCTCGGAGTCTTTCTCGCGCTCGACGATTTCGGAACGGGCTACGCGTCACTCTCGTATCTGAGGCAGTTCCCGATCGACGTGGTCAAGATCGACCGGAGCTTCACGGCGAACGCCGGCACCGAGAACGGCGCCCTCGTCCTCCTCAAGGGCATCATCGACCTCGGCCACGCGCTCGAGCTCAACCTCGTCGCGGAGGGGATCGAGACCCCCGAGCAGCACACGATCGTCCGCCGGCTCGGCTGCCACCAGGCGCAGGGCTTCTACTTCGGCCGGCCGTCGCATCCCGCCCAGCGCGACCTGGACTGCGAGCCTCCCGTCTAGAGCCTCAGCGGGCCTTGCCTTCGGGGTAGCGCTCGAGGCCGTCGTCGGGGATCGGCTCCCATTCGCACGCGTAGTCGACGAACGTGCGCCACTGCGGCCGGATCCCGTGGCCCGGGTCGAAGAGCCCGAGCCGGACGCTCCCGACCTCTCCGGTGTCGGGGTACCTGCTCCAGAGCGCGCTGCCGCAGGCCGAGCAGAAGCACTTCGGCCAGCCTTCTTCGGGCGCGTACTCCCGCACGAGCTCCTCGCCGGCGAGCAGGCGGAACGAGCCGGAAGCAAGGCGCGCCTGCGCGGAAGCCGCCGTGCCGGTGCGCCGCTGGCAGCGCGTGCAGTGGCAGTAGCCCGCGCCGAGCGGTTCCGCGGTGACCTCGAACCTCACGCCTCCGCACAGACAGCGCCCGGTGTAGAGCGCGTCGCTCACTGCAGGAGCGGCGAGGGCGGGATGCGGGTCTCGCCGGCGACCCCGTCGATCACCATTGCGATCTCGTCGTCGTAACACCAGCTCCACTCCTCACCCGGCTCGAGCGAGCGGATGATCGAATGGGACGTCTCGTGGTGATGGGCGGTGGCGTGACGGTTCGGCGAGCTGTCGCAGCAGCCGACGTGCCCGCACGTCAGGCAGATGCGGAGGTGAAGCCACTCGCCGCCCGTGCGGAGGCAGTCCTCGCACCCGTCGACCTCGGCTGGGAGCTCGCGCAGCGCGACCTCGTCGAGATGCGTGCACGCGGCGGGGCTCACCGCGCTGCCACCGGTTGTGCCTCGAGGTGCTTGTGCACGAACTGCACGGCCATCGAGCCCTCGCCGACGGCAGCCGCGCAGCGCTTCGTAGAGCCCGAGCGGACGTCACCGGCCGCGAAGATCCCGGGCACGCTCGTCTCGAGCAGGTTCGCGGCTCCGGCCGCGTCGCCGGTGAGAAGGAACCCGTCCGCGTGCCGTGCGATCTCGTCGCCGAGCCACTCGGTGCAGGGGCGCGCGCCGAGAAAGAGGAAGAGGAAGTTGAACGGCAGGCGAGTCCCGTCGGTGAGCGTCACCGCCTCGAGTCGCCCGTCGCTGCCGTGCAGCTCGGCGATCTCGCTGCGGTCGCGAACCACGACGCCTCTCAGCTCGAGCTCCTTGATCAGATAGTCCGACATCGTCTCGCGCAGGTCGGCGCGCCGGTGCAGGAGCGTGACGAGCGCGCCGCCGCGCGCCAGCCAGACGGCGGCCTGGCCGGCGGAGTTGCCGCCGCCGACCACCGCAACACGCGCGGCGCCGCAGAGCTGAGCCTCGGGCGGGCCGGCGGCGTAGAAGACGCTCGTGCCCTCGTACTCGGATAGGCCGGCGAGTGGAAGCCGGCGGTACTCCGCGCCGGTCGCGAGCACAATCGCCCTCGCGGCGATCTCGTGGCCCTCTTCGAGCTGCACCAGATGGCGACCGTCGCCGGGCTCGACGCCGACCGCACGGTACGGACTGGCCGGGCGTGCCCCGAATTTCCGCGCCTGAGAGACAGCCCGACCGGTGAGCTCGGCGCCGCTGATTCCGGCCGGGAAGCCGAGGTAGTTCTCGATCCGGCTGGACGAGCCCGCCTGGCCGCCCAGCGCCGTGCTCTCGACCACGAGCGTGTCCAGGCCTTCGGAGGCGCCGTACACGGAGGCGGCGAGCCCGGCGGGCCCGGCCCCTACGACGAGCAGGTCGACCTCCTCCCGAGGCTCGAGCTCGCGGCCGATGCCGAGTGCACGCAGGACCTCGCCGCTCGACGGCTGCTTCAGCTCTATGCCACCCGGGAGGCGCACCACCGGCGGCTCCTCGCCGGCGGGCGCCTCGTGGTGCCAGGTGAACGGCAGCCGATTCGCCCGGGCGAAGTCGACGAGGCGGATCGTCGCCTCGGATGAACGCGGCCCGAGAATCTCGATACCGACCCCCTCGACGCGCTGGAGAGCCGCGCGGCGCGACATGAAGGTCGTCAGCACCAGGTCGCTGAGTGGGCCGTCCTCGAACAGCAGGTCCCGGAGGGAATCGCGGTCGACCGCGATGTAGCGCATCGGCTGCGTCGCGACCCCGGTCAGGAAGACGGTCTGGCCGGAGAGGAGGTTCAGCTCCCCGAGGAAGCTCGAAGCGCCGTGACGGACGAGCTCGTTGCCGGCCGCGTCGAGTATCGCCACCTCGCCTTCCTCGATCGCGATGAAGGGATATGTCGCGTCCCCGACGCGGAAGAGCACGTCTCCGGCTTGCGCCGTACGCCGCTCCCCCAGTACCGCCAGCTGCTCCATCTGCGACGCCGAGAGGGCAGGGCTGTGGTGGCCGGCCATGCGGGCGAGCGTAGCCGCGCGCCGTCGGTCTGCGTCGCCGGCCGGCCGCCATGCGAGCCACGCCTCTATCGTTCGCTCGATGACGCCGCGTCTCGTAGGGATCAACCACGTCGCGTTGCAGGTCGACGACATCGAGGAGGCGGTCGCGTTCTACACCGACCTCTTCGAGCCCACGGATGTGAGCCGGATCCCGGGCGCTGCGTTCCTCCGGATGGGCGATCAGTTCCTGGCCCTGTTCGAACGCGGGCCGCGCACGGAGGAGCCGCACTTCGGGCTCGTGGTCGACGACAAGGAAGCGGCGCGCCGCAAGCTCGAGGAAGCGGGCGTCGAGACCCTGCCCGGCCGCTTCTTCGACATCCGCGACCCGAGCGGCAATCGCCTCCAGATCGTGCAGTACGACGAGATCCAGTTCACGAAGACGGGTCGCATCCTCTCCGGGATGGGCCTCGAGCTCGGCAAGTCCGACCAGGCGCTGGAGGAACTGCGAGCCGCCGACCTGGCCGACTAGCGGCGATGCCTCCGATCGTTCTCGCGGTCGACGTCGGAGGGTCGCACGTCAAGGCACTGGCCTCGAACCAGCGTGAGCGCCGCCGGTTCGACTCGGGGCCCACGCTCACGCCGGAGGAGATGGTCTCCGGGACGCTAGAGGCGGTTGCCGGCTGGAGGTGGAGCCGCGTAACGGTGGGCATCCCTTCGCCGGTCCGGGGCGGCAAGGTGATCGCCGAGCCGGTGAACCTCGGCGACGGCTGGGTCGGCTTCGACTACGAGGCAGCTTTCGGGAAGCCGACGCAGATCGTGAACGACGCGGTCATGCAGGCCGTCGGCAGCTATCGGGGCGGGCGCATGTTGTTTCTCGGCCTCGGTACCGGGCTGGGGTCGGCGATGATCGTCGACGGTGTGATCGAGCCGCTCGAGCTGGGCCACCTCCCGTACCGCAAGAAGACGTACGAGGACTACGTCAGCGAGCGAGCGCTGGAGAAGCGCGGCAGGAAGAAGTGGAGAAAGGACGTCGCCGTCGTTGTCGAGCACCTCGCGGCCGCGATGGAGCCCGACGAGGTCGTCCTCGGCGGTGGCGGCGTCGACGAGCTCGACGAGCTGCCCGACGGCTGCCGGCGCGGTGCGAACGAAAACGCCTTCCTCGGCGGCTTCCGCCTCTGGGATTCCGACTGGCTCGCACACCTGGACACCGTGGCGTAGATACCCAGAGGGGCGGCGAAGACCGCGAGTAGGCTCGAGAGGTGGCAACGGTTCGCGCCCGCAAACGCAACGGTGCAGCCGCCGAGCGGCTGATCAACCGCGAGCTCTCGTTCCTCGACTACGACGCGCGCCTGCTCGAGCTGGCCCGCGACGAGACCCTGCCGCTGCTCGAGCGCGTCTTCTTCCTCAAGGTCTCGGCCGAGATGCTGGACGAGTTCTTCATGGTGCGCGTCGCCGGGCTCACGGGCCAGACCGCGGCCGGCGTGAGCACGCGCGGGCCGGACGGGCGAACGCCCCGGCAGACGCTCGACGATGCCCGAGCGCGGGTGCTCGAGCTGTACGCCGGCCAGGCGGATCTGTGGAGGAAGCGCCTTTGCCCCGCGCTCGCTGAGGAGCGAATCGAGGTCTCGAGCGTCGAGGAGCTGGCACCGGAGGAGCTCGCCGAGCTCGACGACCGCTTCGAGCGCGACGTCTTCCCGGTGCTGACACCGCTCGCGGTCGGGCCCGGCCAGCCGTTCCCGTACATCTCGGCGCTCTCGATCAGCCTCGGCCTCTTCGTCGCCGACCCGGAGACCGGCGAGGAGCGCTTCGCGCGGGTCAAGGTGCCCGAGGGCCTGCCTCGATTCTTTTCCGTCGGCGGCAGAGGCCGCTTCGTGCCGTTGGAGCGAGTGCTCTCGCACTACCTGCCCGAGCTCTTCCCCGGGATGGAGATCCTGGAGCGGTCGCTCTTCCGGGTGACGCGCGACGGCGATCTCGAGGTCGCGGACGAGGCCGACGACCTGCTCGAGGCGGTCGAGCTCCAGCTCCGGCGCGCGCGATTCGGTGGGGTGACGCGGCTCGAGGTCTCGGAGTCGATGTCGGAAGAGATGCTGGAGCAGCTCCAGGAGGGGCTGCGCGTCCCCGACGAGCTCGTCTATCCGCTCGACGGGATGCTCGACCTGGCCGACCTCGCCGAGCTCTACCGGCTCGACCGCCCCGATCTCAAGAACGATCCGTGGGTCCCTCAGGCACGGCCGCCGTGGAACTCGGTCGAGTCCGCCGCCGAGCAGTTCGCCGCGATTCGCGCCGGCGACCTTCTCGTCCACCACCCCTACGACTCGTTCGCGAGCAGCTTCGAGTCCTTCGTCGACCGCGCGGCGGCCGATCCCGAGGTGATTGCCATCAAGTCGACGGTGTACCGGACGAGCGACGACACGCCGCTCGTGCCCGCGCTCGTCGACGCCGCGGAGCGCGGCAAGCAGACGGTCTGTCTCGTCGAGATCAAGGCTCGCGGCGACGAGCGCCGCAACATCGAGTCGTCGCGCTCGCTCGAACAGGCCGGTGTCCACATCGTCTACGGCTTCCCGGGGCTCAAGATCCACGCCAAGACGACGCTCGTCGTACGGCGTGAAGCCGGCGGGCTGCGGCGCTACGTCCATCTGGGCACCGGGAACTACAACGCCGTCACCGCCCGCGTCTACGAGGACTTCGGGCTCTTCACGGCCGACGAGGAGATCGCCGCCGACGTCGCCGACCTCTTCAACCACCTGACCGGGTTCGGGCGACCGGGCCGCTTCCGCAAGCTGCTCGTGGCGCCGTTCACGCTCCACGAGCGGCTGATCGAGGAGATCCGGCTGGTCGCCGGAGCGGCCGAGGCCGGGAAGAAGGCGCGGATCCGGATCAAGGTCAACGGCCTGACCCATCCGCAGGTGATCGACGAGCTCTACGCGGCGTCCGCAGCCGGCGCGCGGATCGATCTCCTCGTGCGCGGCGTGTGCTCGCTGAGGCCCGGCGTGCCGGAGCTGAGCGAGAACATCCGCGTGCGCAGCGTGATCGGCCGCTTCCTCGAGCACAGCCGCCTCTTCGCCTTCGAGGGCAACGGCCGCAGCGTCGCGTTCATGGGTAGCGCCGACCTGATGCCGCGCAACCTCGACCACCGCGTCGAGGTCGTGACTCCGATCGAGGACCCGGCGCTGCAGGCCGAGCTCTCCTCCACGTTCGAGGCTCTGTGGCGCGACACCGCGACCTCGTTCGAGCTCGACACGGGCGGAACCTGGCGCCGGGTCGAGCGGAAGAAGGACGAACGCCCGCGCTCCGGCCAGCAGACGCTGATGCGGCGCGCGCGGCGGCGGATCTCGCTCGCGCGCGGCGTTTAGTCCGTCTTCCGATCGCGGACCTACGATGAATGGACATGCGCGTCGGAGTCATCGACGTCGGGTCGAACACGACTCGGCTGCTCGTCGCGAGCCCGGAACAGAGCGGTCTCGAGCCGCTGGAGACGCGGAAGGAGCGGCTCGCGCTCGGCGCGGAGATCGAGCGGCACGGCGCCCTGTCGGACGTCCACCTTGCAGCCGTGACGAAGGCGGTGCGCGGCATGGCCGGGGTGGCACGGCGCAAGCGGGTCGCGTCGCTCGACGTCTTCCTCACTGCGCCCGGCCGGCAGGCGACGAACTCGGCCGAGGTCGTCGCGGCGCTGTCGCGAGCGGCGCGCGTCCAGGCACGGGTCTTGACGAAGGAGGAAGAGGGCACCCTCGCCTACCGCGGCGCGGTTCTCACAGCCGAGGCTGCCCTGCCTGCGCGGATCGCGGTCTGCGACATCGGAGGCGCCTCGACGGAGATCGCCGTCGGGGATCCGGACGGCGACCCGGACTGGGTCGCGTCGGTCGATCTCGGCTCCTTGCGGCTGACGGCTCGTCCTGCGGACATGCGCTCCGAGGCCCGGAATGCGTTCGCTCGTCTCGACCCGCCCGAGGCCGAGGCCGCACTCGTCGTGGGGGGCAGCGCGCGCGCCGCGCGCCGGCTCGTGGGCGCAGAGCTCGGGGAGGCAGAGTTGGCCGAGGCGCTTCGGATCGTCGAGACGACGCCGCCACGCGAAGTCGCCCGGCATTTCGGCGTCGATCGCGCCCGGGCGGAGATCCTGCCGGCGGGGGTCATCCTGCTCGCCGAGGTGCAGCGCAAGCTCGGCGTGCCGCTGCGCGTGTGCGGGGGCGGCATCCGCGAGGGCGCTGTGCTCGCCTCGCTCGAGGCGCTCGCGGCCTAGACCTTCGGCGGCGAGATCTCTCGCGCGACCCGCCCGTCTCGCACCACCACCGCCGCGGCCTTCTTCAAGCCGCGATCGAGCAGCTCGTGGATGACGTCGCCGTGGGTACAGGACACCACTCCGTCCTCCTCGAGCAGTGCGATCGCTGCCCGGCCCGAGCCCTCCGCGAGCCGGTCGTCGAGCTCTACCGGAACGCCGAGCGCAGCCGCGAGGGGCTCCACCGTCTGAACGCAGCGGGCATACGGGCTCGAAACGACGCGCCGCACGCCGAGCGGGCGCAGAAGCTCCACGAGCTCTGCGGATTCACGGAGTCCGCGGGCGTCGAGGGGTCGCAGCCGGTCGGGGCCGTTCCAGTCGTCCCTTTCGCCGGCCGAGGCGTGGCGCAGCAGCACGCTCGTCACAGCCGCTCCAGCAACGGCACGTCGCGCGACCAGCTGAGCAGCCGCGCCGCCTCGTCGGGGACCTCCCAGCGGATCTCGTCCACCTCGTCGTCTGGAACGAACTCTCCGTGCATCGCGTGCATCCGCCAGTAGCGGACGAGCTTCGGCCGGCCCTTTCCGTCGACGTAGCTCGTCCGGCCGACCTCATCGAGGAGCTCACAACGGAGACCGGTCTCCTCCTCGACCTCGCGCAGCGCGCATGCCTCGTCGGATTCGCCCGCCTCGCACTTGCCCTTCGGGAAGCTCCAGTCGTCGTATTTCGGCCGGTGCACGAGCAGCACCCTGCCGTCCCGCACGACGAGCCCACCGGCCGCGCGGACGACCGTCAGATCGCGTTGCGGAGCTTCCGCCACGCCTCCGGCCACGCAGCTCTCGCCTCGCTGCGCCGCCGCTCCTCCCGCTCGACGAGGCGGCCGGCAACGAGCGCCTGCTGCGGCGCCGCGGCCATCGCGAGGTCCCGCAGCCGCTCGGCGGCGACGACCGCGTCCTGGTGCTCGCCCAGAACGTCCTGCAGCTTCTTCGCGCGCTGCACGAGCTTCCTCCGGCCGGCGAGCTCGGCTGCGTACCGGACGCGCTTGCCCTTCTTCCGCACGGCGTGCAGCTCCTCGTCGGCGGGCTCCGCGGAGAGCCGTCTGACGGACTTGCGCATCTTGCCGACTGCCGCGTC
>JAICLM010000167.1 GCA_025927435.1 Thermoleophilia bacterium
GATCGCGCGCGGGCTGACCCAGCGGATCAGGTTCCACATCGAGCCGGCCTTGTCGTTCGTGCCGGAAGCGCGCGCGCCGCCGAACGGCTGCTGACCGACCACCGCTCCGGTCGGCTTGTCGTTGACGTAGAAGTTGCCGGCGGCGTAGCGGAGCCGATCGCGTGTCCTCTCGATCGCGTCGAGGTCGCGCGCGAAGACCGCGCCCGTGAGCCCGTAGCTCGTGCCCTTGTCGACGAGGTCGAGCGTGTCCTCGTAGCGCGAGTCGTCGTAGACGAAGGCTGTGACGACTGGGCCGAACAGCTCCTCCTTCATGGTGCGGAACTCGGGGTCCGAGGTCTCGATCACGGTCGGCTGGACGAACCAGCCGTCGCTGTCGTCGTACTCCCCTCCCGCGACGATCGACGCCTTCCCGTTCGCCGCCTTGGCCTCCTCGATCGCCTCCTTCTGGGTCGCGAAGGAGCTGGCGTCGATCACGGCGCCGACGAAGTTCGAGAAGTCGGAGACGTCTCCCATCTTCATCTCGCCGATCTCCTCGGCCACCTGCTCGCGCACCCGCGGCCAGAGGCTGGCCGGCGCGAAGACGCGGGAGGCGGCGGAGCACTTCTGGCCCTGATACTCGAACGAGCCGCGGAGAATCGCGGTCGCGAGGGCCTCGGCGTCGGCGCTCGGGTGCGCGACGATGAAGTCCTTGCCGCCGGTCTCTCCCACGAGCCGCGGGTAGTTGCGGTAGCGGGCGATGTTGTCGCCGACCGTCTTCCACATCCCCTGGAAGACCGGGGTCGAGCCGGTGAAGTGGATGCCGGCAAGGTGCTCGCTCGCGAGCGCGGGTTCGCCGACGGTGGCGCCGGAGCCGTGGACGAGGTTGATCACTCCGGGCGGCAGCCCCGCTTCGTCGAACAGCTTCATGAGGAAGTGCGCGCTCACGGCGGCGGTCGAGGCAGGCTTCCAGACGACGGTGTTGCCCATCAGCGCCGCCGAGGTGGGGAGGTTGCCGGCGATCGAGGTGAAGTTGAACGGCGTGACGGCGAAGACGAAGCCCTCGAGCGGACGGTACTCGAGCCGGTTCCAGACGCCGGGCGAGGAGAACGGCTGCTCCTCGTAGATCCGCGTCATGAACTGGACGTTGAAGCGCCAGAAGTCGATGAGCTCGCAGGCGGCGTCGATCTCCGCCTGGTGCGCGGTCTTCGACTGGCCGAGCATCGTGGCCGCGTTCAGGGTCTGCCGCCAGGGCCCGGCGAGCAGCTCCGCAGCGCGGAGGAAGACGGCGGCGCGGTCCTCCCACGGCGTGCGCGACCAGTCCTCCCACGCGTCGGCTGCGGCGGCGATCGCGCGGTCGACCTCGCCGGCCCCACCCTTGTGGACGTCGGCGAGGACGTGGCTCCGCCTGTGGGGCATGACCGCTTCGAACGTGTCGCCGGTCTCGACGTCCTCGCCGCCGATGACGAGCGGGATGTCGAGGCGCTGGGACGAGAGCTCGTCGAGGCGACGCCGGAGTTCGTCCCGCTCGGGGCTGCCGGGCTCGTAGCCGAGCACCGGCTCGTTGTGGGGCTCGGGGACGCGGAAGATGCCGTGGGTGCTCACTGGTGGCGATTCTAGGGAGGGGCAGCGGCCCTGCGGCACAGTCACCGCTCCGGCGCCCCTCCCTAGGATCAGGTCGTGGCGGTGACGCAGGTGGCCTACGAGGTCGAGGGCTGGGGTGTCGGTGAGCTGGTGGTCGCCGACGAGCGCGTCGTGTGGCACGAGCTTCCCTGGCCGCGCGCAGACCGCCTGGAGCGGGGCGGGGCGACCCCTCAGGTCCCATCCCGAACCCCCACCCACCCAGGGGCAAGGGCTGCGGCCGTCGTATCAGAGACGGCGTCACGGGGAGATCGAGGCTTTGCAGCGGAAGTCGTTCAGCTACTGCACGCGTACTTCGCCGGCGAAGAGGTGCCGCTCGGGGACGTGCCCGTCGATCTCGAGTACGAGACGCCCTTCCTGTCGCGCTGCGCGGCCGCTCTTCGCACGATCCCGCGCGGCGAGGTGGTCACGTACGGCGAGCTCGCAGCACTGGCGGGTGCACCCGGCGCCGCGCGCGCGGCCGGCGGCTTCTGCGCGCGCAGCCACCTCTCGATCTTCGTCCCCTGCCACCGCGTCGTCTCCGCCGGTGGGCTCGGGTCGTACGGGTCCTACGGCACGGGCTACAAGCGGCGCCTGCTCGCGCTCGAGGGATGCGAACTCGATGCCGCTCTCTGACGACCTCCGGGAGGAGCTCTCGGCCATCGCCCCGGCGAGCGAGTGCGACCGGCTTGCCGAGCTCTCCGGCCTGTTCCACGTTGCCGGTCGCGCGCACCTCCGCGGGCGGGGGAGCGTCGACGTCCACCTCGACGTCTCGAGCTCGACGGTCGCACGCCGCGCGTTCGCCCTTCTGCGCGCATGCGAAGTGCGGTCCGAGATCCGCACCTACCCGCGGCGCGCCTTCGACCGCTCGACCCGCTATCAGCTCCATGTGGAGGGCTCGGAGGACGCCTACGCGACGCTGCACCGGGCGGGTGTGCTCGACCGCTCGCACCGTCCGCTCGGGAGCCCGCCGAGGCGTGTCGTCGCCCGCCGCTGCTGCGCCGCCGCCTACCTTCGCGGCGCCCTGCTCGGCGCGGGGACGCTCAGTGGGCCGAGAAGCCCGCACCTCGAGATCCGGACGGCGGAGGCCGACGGAGCACGCTTCCTCGCGACGCTCGCGTCACGCCTCGGCGGCGAGCTCCACATCCAGGAGCGGCGCTCGCATGCGGCCGCCTACGCCAAGGGCAGCGAGCCGATCGCGGACGTCCTCGTCGCGGCCGGCGCCGTCGACCTCGTCCTCGCGCTCGAGGAACAGGCCGTGCTCGCGGCGACCCGGGCCGACGCCAACCGGCTCGCGAACGCAGACCACGCGAACCTCGTGCGCACCGGCCGCGCGGCGCACGCCCAGCTCGAGGCGCTCCGCCGTCTCGACGTCGACACGCTGCCGGATGACCTGCGCGAGATCGCGCTCCTCCGCCTGCGCCATCCGACCGCCTCGACGGCGGAGCTTGCGCGTCGCTGCAAGCCCGGTCTCTCGAAATCTGCCGCCTATCGCCGGCTCCGTCGTTTGCAGGAGCTTTCCGGAATCTGAAAGTGTCGTTATCCGTTGCAAGTAGTCTAGCGCGGCAACAACGCAAGAGTCATACTCGCTGCGGCGGGTTCTCGCTCGTCCGGCGGCGGATTCAGACCCCGTCTGCCGTCAGGTCTCGAGCGGGTGAGGGACCGGGAGGGTCGTCCTCGGAGCTTCCCGGTCCGCCCGCCGACCACGTGGAAGCCCCGCGAAGTCTGCGGGGAGCTACGGATTTCTCCTGCACCGGCGCGGTTAGACTCGAATGGCAACCGACGACGAGAGGGGCTCGAGATGGCCAAGACCAGGGTGGGGATCAACGGCTTCGGCCGCATCGGCAGGAACTTCCTGCGCGCCCAGCTCCAGCAGGGCAGCGACTTCGAGATCGTGGCCGCGAACGACATCGGAGACACGAAGACGATGGCGCACCTGCTCAAGCACGACTCGGTGCTCGGGAGTCTCGACGTCCCGGTCGAAGCCGGCGACGACTCCATCACCGTCGACGGCCACGAGATCAAGTTCGTCTCCGAGCGCGACCCGGCCAACCTTCCCTGGGCAGATCTGGGAGTGGAGGTCGCGATCGAGTCCACGGGGCTCTTCACCAAGCGCCCGGATGCAGAGAAGCATCTCCAGGCAGGCGCGAAGAAGGTCGTCATCTCGGCTCCGGCGACCGACCCGGACATCACCATCGTCCTCGGCGTCAACGACCGCGAGTACGACCCCGAGCAGCATCACATCGTCTCGAACGCCTCCTGCACGACGAACTGCGTCGCCCCGGTCGCGAAGGTGCTGCACGAGGCGTACGGGATCGAGCGCGGCTTCATGACGACGATCCACGCGTACACGAACGACCAGCAGACGCTCGACCTGCCCCACAAGGACCTGCGCCGGGCCCGCGCCGCCGCGATCAACCTGATCCCGACCTCGACGGGCGCCGCCCGCGCGATCGGGGTCGTGCTCCCCGACCTGAAGGGGAAGGTCGACGGCATGTCGATGCGCGCGCCGGTGCCGATCGGCTCGATCGTCGACCTGGTCGTCCAGGTTGGCTCGGAGCCGACGGCCGAAGCGGTCAACGAGCTCTTCCGCTCCCAGGCCGACACGGGCGATTTCGAGGGGATCCTCCAGTACACCGACGAGCCGATCGTCTCCAGCGACATCGTCCACTCGTCGTACTCGTCGATCTTCGACAGCGACCTGACGATGGCGAACGGCCCGCTGGTCAAGGTCTTCTCCTGGTACGACAACGAGTGGGGCTACAGCTGCCGCCTCGTCGACCTCGTGGCGAAGATCGGGAAGACGCTGCCGGCCGCCGTCGCGGCGTAGCCGCGAGCCGCATGCGCCGGCCGAGATCGGTCCGCGACGCCGACGTCGCGGGGAAGACGGTGCTCGTCCGCGCCGACCTCAACGTGCCGCTCGAGGACGGCCACGTGGCCGACGACACCCGCATCCGAGCCTCGCTCCCGACCCTGGAGCTCCTGCTCGAGCGCGGGGCCGCGGACGTACGCGTCTGCTCGCACCTCGGCCGGCCGAAAACCGAGGAGGACCGCGCGAAGTACGCGATGCAGCCGGTCGCGGCGCGGCTCCGAGAGCTCCTGCCCGACGAGCGCGTCCACGTGCTCGAGAACACGCGCTTCGAACCCGGCGAGACATCCAACGACGCGCAATTCGCGCGCGGGCTTGCGGAGGGCTGCGACCTCTACGTGAACGACGCGTTCGGCTCCGCGCATCGCGCGCACGCCTCGACGGAGGCCGTCGCCCACCTGCTGCCGGCCTACGCGGGCTTGCTCCTGCTCGACGAGCTCGAGCATCTCGGCCGGCTGTTGGGTGAGATCGAGCGGCCGTTCGTGCTGATCTCCGGCGGGGCGAAGGTCGAGGACAAGCTCGGCGTCTTAAGCAACCTCGGCGGCCGGGCCGACACCGTGCTCATCGGCGGCAAGATGGCCGAGGAGCTGCGCGGCGAGAATCCGCTCGACTTCGACGTGGAGCTGCCCGTGGACGTGGTGGC
>JAICLM010000210.1 GCA_025927435.1 Thermoleophilia bacterium
CTCTCGCTCTGGCGCGGGCGGGCGCTCGCGGACGTCTGCGACGGCGGGTCGCTGTCGGACGAGGCGCGCCGCCTGGACGAGCTGCGGCTCGACTGCCTGGAGGAGCGGCTCGAGGCCGACCTGGCGCTCGGCCGCCACGCGGCGCTCGTTCCGGAGCTGCGAGCGCTCGTGCAGGATGAGCCGCTCCGCGAGCGCTTCCAGCGCCAGCTCGTGCTCGGGCTGTACCGCTGCGGCCGTCAGGCAGAGGCGCTCGCCGCCTACCGCGCCGTGCGCCGGCTCCTCGATACGGAGCTCGGGCTCGAGCCGGGCGAGGAGCTGAAGGAGCTCGAGCGGGCGATTCTCCGGCAGGAGGTGGCCGCTGTCCCGGACGTCGAGGCGCGACATAACCTCCCGGCCCGGGCGACGAGCTTCGTCGGCCGCGAACGGGAGCTCGCGGAGCTGGAGCGGCTGCTCCGTGAGCGCCGGCTGATCACGCTCACCGGCATGGGCGGCTCGGGGAAGACGCGCCTGGCGCTGGAGGCGGCGGGCCGCCAGGTCGACGTGTGGCCGGGTGGGGTATGGCTCGTCGAGCTGACCGCCCTCGCCGACCCCGATCTCGTCCCGGGCGCGGTCGCGGAGACGCTCGGCGTCGCCGAGGGATCGGACCGCGGCGTGCTCGAGGGGCTCCTCGGCCACCTCCGCACGCTCGAGTTGCTGCTCGTCCTCGACAACTGCGAGCACCTTGTCGAAGCCTGCGCGGCGCTGGCAGAGGCGCTCGTGCGCGACTGCCCGCACGTCGGCGTGCTCGCGACGAGCCGTGTCCCGCTCGCGGTCGAGGGCGAGCTCGACTACCTGCTCGATCCGTTGGGCGTGCCAGGGGAGGGCGTGCCGGACGCGGAGCTCGAGCAGTCGCCTGCGGTGCGCCTCTTCCTCGAGCGCGCGGCGACGGTGCGGCGCGACGCGGGCGAGGAGCGTGCGCTCGCGACGGTCGCGGCGATCTGCCGCGAGCTCGACGGGCTGCCGCTCGCGATCGAGCTCGCGGCGGCGCGGGCGAAGGCACTCTCGCCGGCCGAGATCGCGGCACGCCTGGACGACCGTTTTCGCTTCCTGCGCGCCTGGCAGCGCGTGGCCGACCCTCGGCACCGGACGCTCCAGACGACGATGGACTGGAGCTACGAGCTGCTCGCGGAGAGCGAGCAGGAGCTGCTGCGCCGGCTTTCCGTGTTCGCGGGCGGCGCCGACGTGGAGGCGGTCGCCGCCGTCTGTCTCGGCGGGGACGAGGACCGGGCGGTCGAGCTGCTCGGGCGGCTCGTGGATGCGTCGCTCGTCGTTGCCGAACCAGGTGAGCGCACCCGGTATCGCCTGCTCGAGACGGTCCGCCAGTATGCAGCGGCGAAGCTCTGCGAGGATGCCGCGGCCGAGGAGGTGAGGCGTCGCCACGCCGATCACTACCTCCACGTCGCCGAGGCGGCGAACTTATCGGTCACGTCGCTCGGCAAAGGCCCGCAGCGGGCGGAGCTCGTTCTCGCCGAGCAGCACAACCTGCGCGCGGCGATGGACTGGGCGGTCTCCGGCGACGTCGAGCTCGGGCTGCGCATCGCGCTCGCGCTGGAGAACTTCTGGGTCGTGCACGCGACGTCGGAGGGTGAACGCCGTTACGAGCAGCTGCTCGCGCGCGCGAACGGCATCGACCCGCTCGTGCTCGTCGGCGCGACCCGTGATTACGCAGCGTGCCTCGACGTGCAGGGCAAGTGGCCGGCCGCACGCACACAGTACGAACGAAGCGGTGAGCTTGCGCGCCGAGCAGGCGATGCAGCGGGGATGGCACATGCGAAGTTCAGGCTCGGCGTCGTCGGCTACCACGATCGAGACCTCGCGTACGTGCGGCGCCAGTGGGAAGAATGCCTCGAGACGTTCCGTGCGATCGGCGACCACATCGGCGAGCTGCAGGTGATCGGCAACCTCGGCGGCATCGAGTGGGAGGAGGGGAACCGGGAGCCGGCCGTCGCGATGATCGAGCAGGCGCTCGAGATGGCGCAGGAGATCGGCTGGGTCTGGTGGCAGGTGCGTGGTCTCTCCGACCTGGCGGAGATGGCGCTCGAGCAGGGGAAGGTCGACGACGCCGAACGCCACGCCCGGGCCTATCTCGCGATCGCCTCCGAGACGGCGAACCACCAGGAGACACTCCATGCCCTCGCGATCCTCGCGCGGGCGGCGGCGCTGCGGGGGGACGACGCCCGCGCGCTCCGCCTCTGGTCCTCCGTGGAGGCAGTCGAGGACACCGGGGGGCGGTTCGGGCAGTTCGATCGCAGCGAGTTCGCCGCCGCCATGCCGGATCTGCCGTGGCCGGCGCCGCTGCCGCTCGACGAAGCAGTGGCGCTGGGGCTCTCCGACTGACCCACCCGATCGCAACGCGACGGCGCGCTTGCAACCTTTCTGCAACGTCGCCGCGCGAGCCTCTGGACCATGGAGGACGGGACCGGACCGGCCACCTCTGCGCTTGCAGAGGCCCTGGCCCGCGGCGACGCGGCGGCGGCCGCCGCGCTCTACGCGGACGACGGCACGCTGCTCACACCGGCAGCCGAGCTGATCAGAGGCCGCGGCCAGATCGAGGCGTACTGGCGGGAGGGGATCGCATTCGGCCTCAGGAGCGTCGAGCTGCACGCGATCGAGCTGCAGGTCGTCGACGGGGTCGCGATCGAGATCGGCCGCTACACCCTCGGCCTCGACGTCGACGGCGGTACGCCCGTCGCCGACGCCGGCAAGTACCTCGTCCTCCACCGCCGACAGGCCGACGGCTCATGGCGCCGGACGGTCGACGTCTTCAACCCCGACGTGCCCGAGGCGGCGCGTCAGAACCTCGAGGAGGAGTAATGAAGCAGCATCGTTCGTGGGCGCCCAGAGCACGGTGGAGCGCTGTCATCGCCGCGGTCGCCCTGGCTGCGGTGGCGGGGACCGCCTTCGCAGCGACGTCGCACTCGAGCCACGCGGCGAAGTATCCCGGCAAGAAGATCGCGCAGGAGCTCGCGCGGACGAAGGCCGCGCTCGACAAGTACCGCTCCGTCGACGTCGCGAAGGCGGCCGGCTATGTCGCGGCCTCGCCGTGCGCAGCGACGCCGATCGACCGGAACCAGACGTCGTACGGAGGCGGCATGGGCATCCACTACATGAACATGGCGTTCATGGCGCCGGGTGCGCCGTCGGTCGCGACGAAGCCGCCGATCCTCGTGTACGCGCCGAAGGCGGGCGGAGGGCTCGAGCTCGTCGCCGCCGAGTACTTCCAGCCGGATGCCGACCAGAACGTCAAGACCGACGGCGACCGGCCGAGCATCTTCGGCCGTGCGTTCGACGGCCCGATGCTCGGGCACGCACCCGGCATGCCGATCCACTACGACCTGCACGTCTGGCTCTGGAAGCACAACCCGAGCGGCATGTTCGCGTCGTGGAACCCGGACGTGACCTGCCCCTGAGAGCGCAACGCGTGGGAGGCCGGCTCGCCGGCCTCCCACGATGCTCGAGCGACTACCTCTAGCCTGTGAACGAGTGGAACTCGCCGAGCGGGCTCGGCAGCGTCGGCGCGAACGGCTCGAACGTGTAGGGCTTCGAGGTGTCGAAGCCGGCCTTCCCGGCCGCGTCCTGATCGGCGAACGGGAGCAGGGCGGCGATCGCCTGGTCGATCGTCGTCCAGCCCAGGGTCCGCTCGTAGCCGTTGTTGTTCGGGGGGTCGACTGACTCCGCGACACCCTGCACGCCGGTGACGAGCTCGATCGGCCCGCCGTCCGCCGCCGCGACGCCCGGTGCGACGACGCGGGCGAGCGTGCGGTGATCCGACTCGATCCCCATGATCCGCGCCGCGGTCACCCGCAGGTCGTCGTGGCTGAACTGGCGCACGCCGACGAGGTACGCAGCGATGAACGCGTCTTCGAGGCTGACGAGCACGTTCAGCGTCGTCTGCGCGTCGCCGAACATGTTCGGCGGGAAGTAGAACGTCGTGAACGGGCTCGGCTTGCCGCTTGCTCCCTGCTCGAGCAGGTAGTGCGACATCTCC
>JAICLM010000179.1 GCA_025927435.1 Thermoleophilia bacterium
ACGACCGTGATGTCGACCTCTTTCACCCGTCTGCGAGCTCGCGCGAGCGGTCCATCGCGGCCTGGATCGCGTTGAGGAACGCGGCACGCACGCCGGCCTGCTCGAGCTCGCGGATGGCGGCGATCGTCGTGCCGCCGGGCGACGTGACCGACTCGCGCAGCTCGACCGGGTGCATGCCCACGTCGCGGAGCAGCTTCGCCGTCCCGAACATCGTCTGCACGACGAGCGTCGTCGAGACCTCGCGCGAGAGACCGAGCAGGATCCCGGCCTCGATCATCGCCTCGGCGAGCAGCGCGAAGTACGCGGGGCCGGAGCCCGAGACCGCGGTGATCGCATCCATCCAGGACTCGGGCACTCGCACGACGCGGCCGAGGTGCGAGAGCAGCTCCTCGGCGAGCGCGAGCTGCTCGTCGCCCGCGTGCGCGCCGGCGCAGATGGCGGCCATGCCCTCGTGCACGGTCGCGGGCGCGTTCGGCATCGCGCGCACGACCGGGACGCCGTCCGCGATCCGCTCCTCGATGTGCACCGTCGGGATGGCGGCCGCGACCGAGACCAGCGTCTGCTCGGCCGTGAGGTGCCGGCCGATCTGGCCGAGCAGCACGTCGATGTCCTGCGGCTTCACGGCCACGACAACGATTCCGGCGCCCGTCACGGCGGACGGATTGTCGGTGGTCGCCTCGGCGCGGTAGCGCTCGTTGAGCTCGGCGTTGCGCTCGTCGCGGCGATCTGTGACGACGACCTCGGAGGGATCGCGCCAGCCGGAGCTGAGCAGGCCGGAGAGGAGGGCCTCTCCGATCCGCCCACCGCCGAGGATCGCGATCTTGCGCTCGCTCATCCCCGAAGCCTAGGCTGCGCGCGCGGCCGGGAGCGGGATCAGGCCGCGGCTGAAGCCGGAGAGGAGATAGACGCTCGCGAGGCCGGCCCACTCCCCGTAGGGCTCGAGCAGCTCGGCCGTCTCCCAGCCCTCGACGGGTCTGCCCCGCAGCGCGCGCAGGAGCTTGACGAGACCGAGGTCGCCGACGAGGCCGTGCTCGAAGCGGCCGAGCCCTTCGAGGCAGACGACGCCCGCAGACCACGGGCCGAGGCCGCGCTCGCGCTCGATCCGGCGGACGACCGCGTCTGTCGGCAGGTCGTGGAGGCGCTCGAGCTCGAGGCTGCGACAGAGCCGAGTGACCGCTGCCCCACGACGCTCGTGGAGCCCCAGCCGCCGCAACTCGAAGGGCGCTGCAGCTCCGAGTGCAGCGGTGGTGGGCGGCTCGCAGTGCCCGTTCTCGTCCGGCGGCGCAAGGGCGCGGATCACGCGTCGCTCGAGACTCCGTGCCGTCTTCGCGTCGATGAGCTGACCGCAGACCGCCCGCAACAGCGCTTGCGCGACCGTGGCCGTACGCACCGGCCGGAGCCCGCGGAGGTGCTTCGCCGCGCGGCCGAGCAGCGGATCGCCCGCGATGCGCTGCAAGAACTCGGAGTGGTCGTCGTCGAGCCCGAGCGTCCAGCGGAGCTTCTCGGCCGCAGCGGCGGAGTCGGAGCGAATCGTCACCGTGCCGTCCCGCGACTGCCAGGCGCGTGCGACGGCGCCGCAGCAGCGCGCCGTGACGAGCCCCTCGCGCACCCGTCGGGTGGCGTCGCCGGCGAGCCGCATCGAGAGCGCGAGCGAGTACGGACCGCGCGGACGAACGGCGATTTCCACCATGTCCGCGAGCCTACTGCCTCGCCTGGACACGGCGAGAAGAGCGTCTTGCGGGGACTCCGCCCCCGACCTACGGTCGCCGGAATGTCCCGACCGCCGACGCCGGCCGACGCCGTGATCGCGCTCGCGGCCGTCGCCGTCGTGGTCGTGCTGTTCGCGCACGCGCCCGGCCACCGAGCGCATTCGATCCTCGCCGATCCGGTCCGCACGCCGGGCGTTCTCAATCCGGACGTGACCCAGGCGAACATCCGCTCCACCATCTGCCGCCACGGGTGGACCGACACCGTCCGCCCGCCGGTCTCCTACACGAACGCGCTCAAGGCGAAGCAGATGCGCCAGTACGGCGAGGCCGGTTCGCTCTCGGACTACCAGGAGGATCACCTGATCAGCCTCGAGCTGGGCGGCAACCCCACCGACCGCCGCAATCTCTGGCCGGAGCCCTACCCGCGCGCGTCCGATGTGGACCAGATCGAGAACGAGCTGAACGACCAGGTCTGCTCCGGCGCGCTCACCCTCGCCGAGGCGCAGCAACGCGAGGACGACCTGAAGCACACGCAGGGGTAGAGTCGGTACATGGAGATCGCGCCCGACGCGCACATGGGCCTCGTCGAGCTGAGCGTCTCCGACCTGAACCGCTCGCTTGCGTACTGGCAGGACGCGATCGGCCTCCATGCCCTCTCTCGCGAGAACGGGACGGCGGAGCTCGGCGTCGACACGCCGCTGCTCCGTTTCGTCGAGGAGCCCGGCGCCCGGCCGGCCCACGGCTTCACCGGTCTCTTCCACGTCGCGCTGCTCGTGCCGGATCGACCGAGCCTCGGTCGCTTCCTCGCCCACACGGCGCGCGAGCGGATCCCGCTCACCGGCCTCTCCGACCACGACGTCAGCGAGGCGATCTACCTTCGCGACCCCGACCATCACGGGATCGAGGTCTACGCCGACCGCCCGCGCGAGCTGTGGGAGGGCCAGGTCGCGCAACGCATGACGACCATCCCGCTCGACGCCGGCTCGCTCCTCGCCGAGGCGGGCGACGCCGGGTTCGACGGGCTGCCCGAGGGGACGAGGATGGGCCACGTGCACCTCTGCGTCCGGGACGTCGACGAGACGATCGGTTTCTACCGCGACCGGCTCGGCATGGGGCTCACGGCGCAGCTCGGCGACCAGGCCGCGTTCCTCAGCGCCGGCGGCTACCACCACCACATCGGCGGCAACACGTGGGAGACGCGCGGCGCCGAGCCCGCGCCGGAGGGAACCGCGAGGCTGCTCCGCTTCACGGTCGTCTTGCCGGACGACCAGGAAGTCGCACGCGTCGCCGAGCAGATCGGCGGGACCGAGGTTCTCGACCCCTCGGGGAACCCGCTCGTGCTTGCCGCTGCGGCCTAGCCGCTCGCGGTCTTCGGCAGCCAGCTGAAGCGCCTGAGCGCGACGGCGACCCCGATCGCCGCCCAGATCAGGAGCACGCCGATGTCGCTCCAGACGATCCCGATGCCGTGAGGGCCCGGCAGGTAGGAGTAGCGGAATCCCGCTGCCAGGTGCTGCACGGGGAACACCGAAGCAACGTGCTGCAGCCACGTCGGCAGGCTGATGTTCGGAATGAAGATCCCGGAGATGAAGTAGAGCGGCAGCATGATGGCCATCACCGTCGGCTGCGCCGCGTCCTCGTTCTGGATGACCGTCGAGATCGCGTACGCGAGGACGCAGAACGTGATCGAGCCGACGATCGCAGTGAAGGCGATGCCGGGCAGCGCCGAGCTCGGCAGCTTGACGCCGTAGACGACGCGGCCGAAGGCGAGCAGCCCCGCGACCACGACGAGTGAGATCCCCACCCCGGTGAGGGCTCGGCCCCCGACGAGCACCCAGGCCGGCACCGGGGTCGCGCGGCGCCGCTTGAGGATGCCGCCCTCGCGTTGCGCGGTTATCGAGATCACGAGGTTGACGAACGAGGCTGCGATCACCCCGAGCGCGGCAATGCCGGGCACGTAGTACGCCGACGCCTTCACGGGCCCCGGGCCGACGACGTTGTCGCCGAAGACTCCGTTGAAAATGACCATGAAGAGCAGCGGCAGGGCCAGCGTGAAGAAGCGGGCCTGCCGGTTGCGGAGAAACCCGCGCAGGTCGAAGCGGGCCTGATGGACGACGAGCGCGACCGGCCCGCGTGTCGCGGCGGTCGTCACGTCGGCTCCTCCGTCAGCTCGAGGTACACGTCCTCGAGTGTCGGGCGGCGCACGTCCAGGTCGGGCAGGTCGATCCCGCGCGCGAGAGCCCATTCGGCGAGCGCCCCGACGTGGACGAGCGGCGTGTCGGTGGCCAGCGTCACGCGCCCGTCCATGCCCGCGACCAGTGCGCGCAGCTCCGGCGGCAGGTCGTCCGCACCGGTTCCTTCCGGCAGCGTGAAGCGGATCGTCGAGGCCATGCTGTTGCGGCCACCGAGCGTGCCGGGCGTGCCCTCGGCGACGATCCGGCCGTCGGCGATGACCGCGATGCGGTCGGCGAGTTCCTCCGCCTCGTCCATGTAGTGCGTCGTGAGGAAGACGGTCTTGCCGAGCTGCCGCAGCCCCTCGATCACGTGCCACGCCGTGCGGCGCGCCGACGGGTCGAAGCCGGTCGTCGGCTCGTCGAGGAAGATGAGCTCCGGGTCGCCGATCAGCGCGAGCGCCACGTCGAGCCGCCGGCGCTGGCCGCCCGAGAGTTGCGGTGCGAGCGTGTCGGCCTTCTGCCGCAATCCCACGAGCTCGATCGTCTCGTCGATGTCGCGGGGCTCGCGGTAATAGCCGGAGTAGAGCTGGAGGCTCTCGCGCACGGTGAGCCCCGGTTCGGCATTCGACTCCTGGAGCACCGCGCCGACGCGGTCGCGCCACGCTCCGTCGGCGTTCGCGGGATCGACGCCGAGGACGCTCACCTCGCCGCCCGTGCGGCTGCGGAAGCCTTCGAGGATCTCGACGGTCGTCGTCTTGCCGGCGCCGTTCGGGCCGAGGAAGGCGAAGATCTCGCCGCGCTCGATCTCGAGGTCGATCCCCGCGACCGCGTCGACCTGGCCGTACCGCTTACGCAGCCCGTG
>JAICLM010000247.1 GCA_025927435.1 Thermoleophilia bacterium
GCCTGAACACGGTTTCTCAGCGCAGGTCGCCGCGGGCTCGACGCTCTACGTCGGCACTCACTTCGGCTTTCCGATCTCGACAACCCACGTCGTCACCGGCTCGGTCATGGGAGCGGGCGCGACGCGGCGCCTCTCTGCTGTTCGCTGGGGCGTCGCCGGGAACATCGTCACCGCCTGGCTGGTGACGCTCCCCGCCGCAGGCCTCGTCGCCGCCGCGCTCTATTACCCGGTGACCTGGATCTTCTGAGCCCGGCCGTGCGACGATTGCGGGGTCGTGCCGTACGCTGAGCTCGCCGACGCGAGGCTGTACTACGAGAGGGCCGGCAGCGGCGCTCCCGAGCTCCTCTTCGTTCCAGGCTGGTGCTGCGACCACACCGCGTTCCGGCCCCAGTTCGAGCACTTCGCGCGAACGGCGTCCGTCACTGCGCTCGACCTGCGCGGGGTTGGACAGAGCGACCGGTCCGCCAAGGGGTACTCGATACCCGAGCTGGCCGGCGACGTGGCCGCGGTCTGCGGCAAAGTCGGAATCGAGAAGCCGGTCGTCGTTGGCCACAGCCTCGGCGGGATGATCGCCGTCGAGCTCGCCGCGCACTATCCGACCCTTCCGAGCGCGCTCGTTCTCGTCGACCCCGGGCCGATCGACCCACGGCCGGAGACCGTCGAGTTCTTCCGCAGATTCGCCGAGCAGCTCGAGGGGCCCGACGGGGCAGAAATCCGCCGCGCATACGTCCACGACATGGGGGCACGCGACGAGGAGCTCGCACGCTGGATCGTCGATCACATGTGCGCCGTCGAGCAGCCGATCGCTGCGGCGGTCATACGCGGCGTCAGCGAGTGGAACGGCCGCGACCCGTTCTCGCGCTGCAAGCTTCCCGTGTTGCTGCTGCGCGCGGAGATCGGAACAGACTCGGACGTGCCGCGGCTGCTCCAGATCAAGCCCGATCTGGCGGTGGCGATCACCGTCGGCGCAGGTCACTTCCACCACCTCGAGGTGCCCGAGCAGGTGAACGCGATGATCGAGCGCTTCCTCGCAGTATCGCTTTGAAGCGCTGACGCGTAGCCTTCCGCGCGATGTTCCGGATCGTGCAGCTATCCGACCTCCACTGCGGGCAGCAGTTCTTCCTCCCGCAGCACCTCGAGCGCGCCATCGCCGAGGTGAACGAGATGGAGCCGGACGTCGTCGTGATCTCGGGCGATCTCACCTCGAACGGCTTCAAGGACGAGTACGCGCTCGCGCGCGACTACCTGAACCGCGTCGACTGCAACGCGATGGTCGTGATCCCGGGCAACCACGACTCGCGCAACGTCGGCTACGTCCACTTCGAGGAACTGTTCGGCGATCGCAACTCGGTGCTCAACGCCGGTCGCGCGACCATCGTTGCGATCGACTCGAGCGAGCCGGACCTCGACAACGGCCAGGTCGGCCGCGGACGCTACCGGATGATCGAGGAGGCGTTTGCAGGAGCGGCGGACTTGCGGATCTTCGTCTTGCACCACCACCTGTTGCCGGTGCCGGGCACCGGCCGCGAGCGCAACATCGTCCACGACGCCGGTGACACGCTCGAGACCCTGCAGCGCGCCGAGGTCGATCTCGTCCTCGCCGGCCACAAGCACGTCCCGTACGCGTGGCGGCTCGAGGATCTCTTCGTCGTCAACGCCGGCACGGTCTCGTCGTCCCGGCTGCGCGGCAACGGGCGGCCCTGTTACAACGTCGTCGAGGTCGAGGGCACGCACGTCGACGTGTGGCGCCGCTACCCGTTCCACGAGCAGGAGCGGATCATCCAGTTCTCGACCGACACGAAGACCTACGAGAAGTACACGGCGCGGATCGAGGACGAGGTGCGCTCCTCGTGAGCGAGCGCGCCCTCGTGCTGATCGACGGCGAGCACTACGCGCCCGTCGTGCGCGCTGCGCTCGAGGCGCTGGCGTACGACGTGGTCGGCGCCCTGCTGGTGGGCGGAACCGAGAAGCTGCGGGGCGGCGACGACTACGGGGTTCCGCTCGTGGACGCTCTCGACGCGCTCGAGGCCGACCTCGTCGTCGATCTCTCCGACGAGCCGGTGCTCGGCCCGCGGGAGCGAATGCTCTGGGCGTCGCGCGCGCTGGCGCTCGGGCTGCCCTACGTCGGCGCCGACTTCCGGTTCGAGCCACCGCTGCTGGATCCGCTGGAGACGCCTTCCCTCGCCGTGATCGGCCTCGGCAAGCGGATCGGGAAGACGGCGGTGGCCGGGCACGTCGCGCGCGTGCTCGCCCGCGACCGTCGCGTCGTCGTCGTGGCGATGGGCCGCGGCGGGCCGGCGGAGCCCGAGCTCGTCGAGTCGCCGCCGACGCTCGACGACCTGCTCGCGCTCTCCCGCTCCGGCAGACACGCCGCTTCCGACCATCTCGAGGCGGCCGCACTCGCGGGCGTTCCGGCCGTCGGCTGCCGCCGGGCCGGGGGAGGGCTCGCGGGAGCGCCGTTCCACTCCAACGTCCTCGACGGTGCTCGGCTCGCCGCGCAGCTCGGCCCGGATCTGCTCGTATTCGACGGCAGCGGCGCCGCGCTGCCGCCGGTCGAGGTCGACGCGCGGATCCTCGTCACCAACGGCAACCACGACCCGCGCGCGGGTCTCAACGCCTATCGCGTGCTCGTGTCCGACCTCGTCGTCGACACCGGCGGCGCCGACCGCGAGTCGATCCGCTCGATCTCGGACGTCCCGGTGGTGGCGGCCGAGCTTCGCCTGCGTCCGGCCGAGCCGCTCCGGGGCCGCCGCACCGCCGTGTTCACGACCGGCGCCGCGCCGACCGAGGAGCTCGACGCCGAGATCGTCCACGTCTCCCGCAACCTCGCGCGGCGCGACGTGCTGCGCGAAGAGCTCGAGCGCGTCGACGCCGAGGTGTACCTGGTCGAGCTCAAGGCGGCCGCAGTCGACGTCGTGGCCGAGGCGGCGCTCGCGCGGGGAGCCGAGGTCGTCCTCGCCGCGAACGACATCGTCTCGGACGAGCTCGACGCGCGCGTCGCGGATCTCGCGAGGCAGGCGGTGCGGGCGTGAACGAGCCGCGCCGGATCATGCCGCTGCCGCTCGGCGGCGAGGAGCTCGGCCTGCCGTACTCGCGCGGGCTGATGGCGCGGTCGCTCATGGCCGCCGGAGTCGCCGGGCACCGGGCGTAC
>JAICLM010000102.1 GCA_025927435.1 Thermoleophilia bacterium
CTCACGACACGGCCTCTCGGTCTGAAGCACGTCCGGGTACGGATGCGAGTGGGCGTGATGGTCGTCCTCCGCGTCCGGGGCCGGATCGTGCGGCGACTCGATGCCCGTGCGCTGTCGGTTCGCCGGCGCGGCACGCTGCGGCTGCTCGAGCTGCGTCTCGTCAACCGGGGCAACGTGACGGAGCGCCTCGTGGGAGCCGGGCTTCGGCTGTGGCTCGTTCGCCGCCGTCAGAGGCTTGCGACGTTGAGGCCGACACCCCGCGAGCTGTTGCCGCACAGCACCGGGATCGTCGTCTTCCCGTACCGGGGCCGACTTCGCGGGCTCGTCCTCGTGCGAGTCGCGCTGAGCCCGCCCCTGCGGGGGCCGCGACGCTCGTTCCACGTGCGGCTATGACCGGCTAGGCGAGGACCCGGCGCAGAAACTCGGGCTCGGGCACGGCGCCGTCCCAGCGCGGCTCGCCGTCCACGACGATTCGTGGAACTGCGAAGACCCCCATCTCCTGCGAGAGCCGCGGAAACTCGTTCGCCTCGATCGCGGTCGCCGTCACGCGCTCCGAGGCGAGGGCACAACGGAACGCCAGCAGCACGGCCGGCGGGCAATGCGGTCAGGTCGGCGTGACGAAGACGTCGAGCGCGAGGTCGTTCTCGAGCGTCCCGAGGGCCTCGAGCGACTCGGGACGCAGCGTGGGCTCGGCGCGGCCAGCCTCGACGACTGCGCCGACGAGCGAGCCCAGCTCGTAGCCCCAGGGCAGCCCGTCGTAGCGGACGCCCGCGTCGCGCGCCTCGGGCCGAATCGACACGGCCGGAAAGCGGGGGAACCCCTCGGGCTCGTCCTCGACGCGGCAGGTCACGTGCTCGCCGAGCTCCGCGAGTTCTTCGCACACACGCACCATCTCGGCTCCGAAGTCGACGTCGCCGGTGCCTGCGCGCGGCGTCTCCTCCGGACCGACGGCCACCAGGAGTTCGACGGACCGCTCGAGCCCTGCGAACCACTCGCGCACCTTCGTCTCCTCCTCGACCCGAAGAAGGGGCATACCAGCGAGCCTAGCGGCGTTGCACAGCCTCATGGATCTGCGGCGGCTCGGCCCGAGCGACCTCGAGATCTCGCGCGTCGGCGTCGGCACGGCGCCGATCGGCTCGCGGCCGGGAGAGTGGTGGGTCAACTGGGGGCCGCAGGACGACTCCGACTCCGTGCGCGCCGTCCACGCGGCGCTGGACGGCGGCGTCAACTGGGTCGACACAGCGCCGTTCTACGGTTGGGGACACGCGGAGGAGGTCGTCGGCCGCGCGCTTGCCGGACGCGAGAACGTCCTCGTGTTCACGAAGTGCGGGACGCTGCGCCGCGAGGACGGGGACGACTACATGGATCTCAGCCCGGAGTCGGTCCGGCGCGGCTGTGAGGAGAGCCTGCGCCGGCTGCGGCGGGACCGCATCGACCTGCTGCAGTTCCATGACCCCGCCCGCAACGTGCCGATCGAGGAGTCGTGGGGCGCACTCCGGGAGCTCGTCGCCGACGGGAAGGTGCGCCACGGCGGTCTCTCGAACCATCCGCCGGAGCTCGTGGAGCGGGCGCTCGCCGTCGGGCCCGTCGCGGCGCTGCAGTTCGAGTACTCGGCGCTCGCCCGGGCGCACGAGGCCGATCTGCTTCCGTTTGCGCTCGACCGCGGCCTCGGCGTGATCGTCTGGGCGCCGCTTGCCAGCGGGTTCCTCACCGACGGCTTCTCGCTCGACGCTCTCGCCGAGGACGACTTCCGGCGCACGCATCCCTTCGCCGAGCTGGATCTCGCCGCGACGCGTGACGAGCTACGCGTCCGCGGCGGCGGCAGCGCGACGCGGGGCGCACTCGAGTTCGCGCTTTCACACGCTGGAGTGACCGGCGCGATCGTCGGCGTCCGCAACGAGCGCGAGGGCCACGAGCTCGCAGCGGCTGTGGAGGGTTTGGCGGAAGGCTAGGCCCGGCCGTACAGTTCGTCGATCGCCTGCTCGAGCTCGTCGAGCCGGGCGGCGCCGAAGGCTCGGATCGTCCCGTCGGAGTCGACGACGACGTTCGTGGGCACCCCGCGCACGCCGAGCTCCCCGGCGAGCTCGCCGCGGGGATCGAGCAGGATCGGCCCCTTGATGCCCCACATCTCGCAGAAGCGCTCGACCTCGGGGCGCGGCTCCGTCCCCTCCCAGATGTCGACCAGCACCACCTCGAGACCCGACCGGGCCCCTTCGCGAACGCGCACGTCCTCGAGGAACGGCGCCTCCGCATTGCACGGTCCTCACCAGGAGGCGAAGAAGTTGAGGATGTACTTCTTCTCCGCCCAGTCGTGGTTCGTGCGCGGCTCGCCGGACCAGTAGTCCTCGAGGGAGAACGCGGGCAGCCTGCTGCCGATCCACGGGCTCGCCTCCTCGACGACTGGAGCGGGGGGCCGCGCCGCGAGCAGGTCCTCGACGATCGACATCGTCTGGCTGCCGGCGTTGGCGACGAGGATCCGGCCGTCGTGTCGGTCGACGGCCACGCCTCCCGGACCGCCGCCGACCGGGATCTGCGACCACTCGGCTCCGTCGGCGACGCCGAGCACGCTGACGGAACCGGCGCCACGGTTCGTGACGTAGACGCGGTCGTTGGAGGGATGCAGGGTGAGCCCCACCGGCGCCGACCCGGTGCGGATCTCCTCCAGCACCTCGATCCGGTCGACGTCGACGCGCGAGACGGTCCCCGCGATCGAGTTGACGATGAATGCCTCGCCTCGCTCGGGCACGATCCCGATCGCGCAGGTTCCGGTGCCGAGCTCGAGACGGCCGACCTCGTCGAAGGAGTCGGCGTCGTAGAAGTTGGCGGAGGCTGCGACGAAGTTGACGCAGATCACGAGTCTGCGGGTCGGATCGACCCCGATCGCGCCGGCCCCCGGCTCCGCTTCCACGGTCGCGACGGTCTCGAGCGTGTCGAGGTCGATCACGCTCATCGTCGAGCCGAGCGAGTTGCCGACGTAGAGCCGGCGGAATTCGGGCACGTGGGTCAGACCGGACGGATAGCCGCCGACGGGCACGGCCGTCTCGACCTCGAGCGTCGCCGAGTCGATGATCGTCACCTGGTCGGAGTGAGCGTCGGCGGTGAAGACGCGACCCGTTTGCTCGTCGAGGCCGATGTCGATGGGCTCGTTGCCGGTGGTGATCTCGCCGATCACCTCGTGGGCCTCGAGGTCGACGACCGAGACGAAGTCACTGCGCGAGCACGCCACGAACGCCCGCCGGCGAGCGACGTCGACCGCGATTCCTTCCGGGTCGAGGCCGACCGGGATCTCGGCGATCTGCCGCCACGGCGAGCGCGAGTCGATCCGGCACGCGGCTCCGACCGGGAACGCCGGGTCTTCTCTCTCGCCCGTCGCGGCCATCGCCCGCGAGTATCCCCTGTCCCGGTGAGAGACGCCTGAGGAACCCGCGCGCGCCGCTAGCATCGGCTTCCTGTGGCGGACGCGGTCCTGATCTACGCCGACTCATTCCGCTCGCCCGACATGCGGCAGGCGGTGCCGCTCGGCGTGCCCGATCCTTTCCTCTACGCCGAGGAGAACGGCAGCCGCCACGTCTTCGCCAGCTCGATGGAGGCCACCCGGCTGCGCGAGCTCGGACTCTTCGACGTCCACACGAGCGAGGACCTCGGCATGGACGAGTTGGTGGCATCGGGAATCGACCCGCGCGAGCTCGAGGCTCAACTCGCTCTCCGAGCCGTCGGCAGCCTCGGGCTCGAGTGCGCGAGCGTGCCGAAGGACTTTCCGGTCTGGCTCGCCGACCGCCTGCGCGCAGAGGGCATCGAGCTCGCGGTCGACCAGGATCTCTTCGACGACCGCCGGCGCGCCAAGACCGAGGCGCAGCTCGCGGGGATGAGACGGGCGCAGCGGGCCGCGGAAGCTGCCATGGACGCCTGCCGCGAGCTTCTGCGGCGCGCCGAGATCCGCGGCGACGAGCTGCTGCTCGACGGCGAGCAGCTCACCGTCGAGCGCGTGAAGGCGGACATGAACGTCGCCTTCGCCAGGCACGACACCACCGCCGACGAGTACATCGTCGCGCCGGGGGCGCAGGGTGCGGTCGGCCACGAGATGGGCTCCGGCCCGATTCGTCCCGGCGCCCCGCTCGTGGTGGACATCTTCCCGCGTGACAACGCTTCCGCGGTCTACACGGACATGACGCGCACGTTCGTGGTGGGCGACGTGCCGGGCGACGTCCGCGAGTGGCACCGGCTCGTCAAGGAGGCACTCGATGCCGCGGTCGCCGAGATCCGCGCCGGCGTCGAAGCGCGCGCGGTCTTCGACCTCACCTGCGAGATCTTCGAGGCTGCCGGCGAGCCGACGCAGCGCACCAAGCAGCCCGGGAAACCGCTCGCCGACGGCTTCTTCCACGGGCTCGGCCACGGCGTCGGCCTCGAGGTCCACGAGGCGCCGAGCCTGGGGCGGCTCGCCGACAAGACGCTGGTGGCCGGTGACGTGGTCACCGTGGAGCCCGGCCTCTACCGCTCCGGTTACGGCGGCGTCCGCCTCGAGGACATCGTTCTCGTGACCGAGAACGGGGCCGAGGTCATCACGGACTACCGCTACGACCTCGAACTTTGACTAACCCCCACGAATTTGGGTAAAGATTGGTCAAATAGATCGGAGGCCGACGGATGGCCTTGGGGACCTTCCGCCGCTCCGAGAAGGAGGGCGACCAAGCATGGCTGTTCTCGCCCAGGATCGGCCGACCACGCTCGTCGAGAGCATTCCGGCTGCCGATCCCGCGCCGCTGGGGCTCGCGGCCTTCGCGCTGACGACGTTCCTGCTCAGCGGCCACAACGCCAGCTTCATTCCGGATGCGGTCTGGATCGGGCCCGCGCTGTTCTACGGCGGCCTGTGTCAGCTGCTCGCCGGTATGTGGGAGTTCCGTAACCGGAACGTCTTCGGAGCGACCGCGTTCTCGACCTACGGGGGCTTCTGGATGGGGCTCGGCATCGTCATCCTGCTGTTCTTCCTGTCGAAGAACTTCGCGGAGGCCCTCGCAGGCACGAATCTCACGAGCGGGCTCGCGTGGTTCCTCCTCGCGTTCGCCATCTTCAACACGTACATGCTCCTCTGGAGCATGCGCGTGAGCGTGGCGGTGTTCCTCGTCTTCCTGACGCTCGAGATCACGGAGATCCTGCTCGTGATCGGCTTCTTCAACATCTCGCACGGCGGCACCGAGTGGTGGCTCCATGCGGGCGGTTGGGCCGGAATCGTGACTGCCGGCGTCGCGTGGTACGCCTCGGCCGCGGGCGTGGTGAACGGCATGTCGCCGGTGCCCGTCGTCCCGGTCGGGGCGGCACCGATCGGTAGGCTCGGCTCGCCGATGCCCCGTCGAGCGGAGGTGTAGCGGGTGGCCGAAGCAACACAGCAGCACGCGATCGACACGATGCTCCTCGAGGAGCGGACGTATCCGCCGCCCGAGGACTTCGCGGCCCAGGCCAACGCCCAGGCCGACATCTACAACGTCCCGTTCGAGGACTTCTGGGAGCGGGAGGGCCGCGAGCGCGTGTCCTGGTTCGAGCCGTTCAGCGAGCTCTACCAGTGGGAGCCGCCGTACGCCAAGTGGTACCTCGGCGGCAAGCTGAACGTCTGCTTCAACTGCGTCGACCGGCACGTCGAGGCAGGCGCCGGCGACAAGGTGGCGTTCCACTGGGAGGGTGAGCCGGAGGGGGAGACGCGGGCCATCTCGTACGCGGATCTCCAGCGGGACGTCGTTCGCTTCGCGAACGCGCTCAAGAAGCTCGGCGTGCAGAAGGGGACGCCGGTCGGGATCTACATGGGCATGGTCCCGGAGCTACCGGTGGCGATGCTCGCGTGCACCCGGCTCGGCGCACCCCACACCGTCGTCTTCGGCGGCTTCTCGGCCGACTCGCTCTCGGGACGGATGAACGACATGAAGTGCGAGGTCCTCATCACCCAGGACGAGGCGTGGCGGCGGGGCTCGAAGGTCGGGCTCAAGAAGATCGCCGACGAGGCGATGTCGGACGCGGCGGGAGTGAAGAGCTGCGTCGTCCTTCGCCGCACCGGCGGGGACGTGCCGATGCAGGACGGGCGTGACCACTACTGGCACGACCTCGAGAGCGACGCCTCGGACGACCCGGAGTCGTGTCCGTGCGAGCCGATGGACAGCGAGGACCTGCTGTTCCTCATGTACACGAGCGGCACGACCGCGAAGCCGAAGGGGATCATCCACACGACGGCCGGCTACCTCGTCGGCACGTCGGCGACGCACCACTACATCTTCGACTTGAAGAAGGACGACGACGTCTACTGGTGCGCTGCCGACATCGGCTGGATCACCGGCCACAGCTACATCGTCTACGGGCCGCTCTGCAACCAGACTACGTCGGTCCTCTACGAGGGGACGCCCGACTTCCCTGACAAGGACCGCTGGTGGTCGATCGTCGAGAAGTACAAGGTGACGATCCTCTACACGGCGCCGACGGCGATCCGCTCGCACATGAAGTGGGGGCCGGAGTACGCGCAGCAGCACGACCTGTCGTCGCTGCGCCTGCTCGGCTCCGTCGGCGAGCCGATCAACCCGGAGGCGTGGATCTGGTACCGCGAGCACATCGGCGGCGACCGGACCCCGATCGTCGACACCTGGTGGCAGACGGAGACGGGGATGGTCCTGATCACGCCGTTGCCGGGGGTGACGACGCTCAAGCCTGGCTCGGCGACCCGGCCGTTCCCGGGTGTCGTGCCGGCGGTGTACGACGAGCAGGGCAACGAGGTCGGCCCCGGTGGAGGCGGCTATCTCGTCCTGAAGAAGCCGTGGCCGGCGATGCTGCGAGGCATCTTCGGCGACGACCAGCGCTACAAGGACACGTACTGGTCGAAGTACGAGGACATCTACCTCGCCGGCGACGGCGCCCGGATCGACCAGGACGGCGACTACTGGCTGCTCGGTCGGATCGACGACGTCATGAACGTCTCCGGGCACCGCATCTCGACGATCGAGGTCGAGTCGGCGCTCGTCGACCACCAGGAGGTCGCCGAGGCGGCCGTCTGCTCCCGCGCCGACTCAGTGACGGGCGAGGCGATCGTCGCCTACGTGACGTTGAAGGGCGGTGCCGAGGGTTCCGTCGACAAGCTCGAGGAGCTGCGCAACCACGTCGCGCAGAAGATCGGGCCGATCGCGAAGCCCGCGAACATCGTCTTCACGCCCGAACTGCCGAAGACTCGCAGCGGCAAGATCATGCGCCGCCTGCTGCGGGACGTGGCGAACGACCGCCAGCTCGGCGACACGACGACCCTCGCCGACCCGACCGTGGTCGACGAGATCGAGAAGCGCGCGGCCGACGAGAAGGCC
>JAICLM010000062.1 GCA_025927435.1 Thermoleophilia bacterium
GTCGATCGACGCGACGCGCGCGAGCCGGCGAGGCTCCACCTCCTGCTGCATCGCGGTCTCGAAGAGAGTGTTGCCCACCAGGACCGAGCCGCCGAAGAGGAGGGCGCACGCCATCACGACCGGGAGCGGGAACGGCCGCGCGAGCGCGAAGGCCGGCAGCGCGCACAGCGTCCAGATCGCGAAGGCCATGGAGACGGGATGGCTCGGGCGGATCCGGTACGCGATCAAGCCGCCGAGCACGCCGCCGAACGCGGCGGAGCCGACGATCAGGCCCCAGGCCGGCGCACCGCCGAGGTGGTCGATGGCGACGAGGGAGCCGACGACGATGTACACGCCGACGCCGAAATTGCCGACTGCGTAGCCGAGGAAGCCGGCCGTGAGCCAACGATGGCGGCGCACCTCTTGCCAGCCTTCCGCGAGCTCGCGGGAGAAGCGCTGGGCGGCCGGCTTCGCATACGGCCCCACGCGGATCGCGGCGACGAACACCGCGCTGACGAGAAAGCTCGCTGCGTCGATCGAGAACACCCAGGCGGCGCCTGCGACCGCGACGATCACTCCCGACAGAGCGGGGCCGAAGACGTTCGCGGTGCTGCGGGAGAGCGAGACCAACGCGTTCGCCTGTTGCAAGCGCCCGGAGCTGACGGTCTGGGGGATGAGCGCTTTCGAGGCGGGATTGAAGAAACCGGCAGCTGCTCCGGCGGTGCCCTGCAGCACGGCGAGCTCCCAGACGTGCGCGGCCCCACCGAAGAGCAGCACCGCGGTCGTGGCCTGCGTGCCGACCCGGACCAGGTCGGCGCAGATCATCACGGCGCGTCGCGGTAGACGGTCTGCCCACACGCCGCCGGCGAGCGTGACGGCGGCGCCCCCGAACGTGTAGCAGGCGAGCACGAGCCCGACGCCCGTGGCGCTCTCACCGAGCTCGCGGCCGACCGCCCAGATCACCGCGACCGGGACGAGCGAGTCGCCGACCACCGAGCCGGTACGCGCGAACCAGAGCAGTCTGAACTGCGGTTCTTTCAGCGGCCCAAAGCGACCGACCCCGCGCACGTCCTGGAGCGTACGCCTCGGAGCGGCTCGTTACCATCGGCCCGAGCGGAACCGGCCGGTTCCGCCCTTCGTCATGGACCGTCCGGTACTGCACGCATTCGTCCAGGAGCTCGTGGAGCACGAGCGCCTCACCGAGCTCGCGGAGGCGCTGCCGACTCGCGCCCGCGTCTCGGAGCCCGCGCTGCCGCTGCTGCTCGCGACGCTCCACGTGCGCCTGGAGCGCGGCCTCGTCGTGCTCCTGCCGGAGGACGCGGACGCCCGCGACACAGCGGAGGCCGCGGCCTGGTTCCTCGGCGACGACGCGGTTGGCCTGCTCCCTAGCCGGGGCGTCACATGGGAGTCGGGGCTCACGCCGCCTCCCCACCTGGTCGGGGAGCGTGCGCGGGGACTTCACGTGCTCGCCCGCGGCGGGCTCGTCTGCGCCTCGGCGAGAGCGCTCGCCGAAGGGCTGCCGCCGGCGGAGGCGCGACCCGAACCGATCGAGGTGCGGCCCGGCGCGGAGCTCGGAGTGGAAGGGCTTGCCGAGTCGCTCGCGCTCGCCGGGTACGAGCGGGTGGAACGCGTGGACGACCGCGGCCAGTTCGCGGTGCGCGGCGGCCTCGTCGACCTCTTCCCGACCACGGGCCGCGAGCCCCTGCGCGTCGAGTTCTTCGGCGACGAGATCGAGTCGGTGCGCGCCTTCTCGCCCTTCACGCAACGGGCGCTCCATCCGGTCGCCGAGGCCACCCTGTACCCGGCCGCCGAGCGGCTCGCAGATCTCGTCGAGCCGGAGCTCGCCGACGACGAAGGCGACGAGGCTGCCGTCGAGGTTCCCGGCGACCTCGTACCGCCGCTCGACCGGCGGCCCGACTTCGTGTTCCAGCCCGACGACGTGCGCCGGGTCTGGGAGGAGGACGGCGTCTCGAAGCAGCCCTCGCTCGCCGGCTCGACGGAGCTCGACCCGTTCCCGCAGTCTCAGCCATTTGCGTTCGAGGCCCAGCGGCCCGCGATCGCTGCGCGCGGCCTCGCCGAAGCCGAGAGCGAGCTGGGGTCGCTCCTGCGCTCGGGTCAGCGCGTCGTCGTCGCGTTTCCCCATCGCGGCGAGGCGCTGCGCACCCAGAATCTCCTGCGTCGAGTCGAGGCGCGCGTGCTCGAGCCCGGCGACGAGCTGCCGGAGGAGCCCGAGCTCCTGTTCGCCGTCGCGCCGGCTCGCCGCGGGTTCGTCTGGCGCGATCTCGGCCTCGTCCTGCTGCCCGACCACCAGGTCTTCCGCCGGCGCGTACCGCGCGAGCGCCGCCTCGGCGGCCGCGCGCTGCAGTCCTTCGCCGATCTCCGCACGGGCGACTATGTCGTGCACGAGGATCACGGCGTCGGCCGGCTACTCGGGTTCGAAACGAACACCGTCGCCGGCATCACCCGCGACTACCTCCTCCTCGCATTCCGCGGGGAGGATCGCCTCTACGTCCCGCACGAGCAGCTCGGCAAGGTTTCGCGCTACGTCGGCGCCGACGCCTCGGCCCCCGCGCTCTCGAAGCTCGGCGGCAAGGCGTGGCAGACGCTGAAGTCCCGTGCGCGCGAGTCCGTCCGCGAGCTTGCCGGCGACCTGATCCAGCTCTACGCCCAGCGTCAGACCCGCGAGGGAGTGGCCTACGACCTCTCGAGCGAGTGGCTGTTGCAGCTCGAGGCGAGCTTCCCCTACCGCGAGACCCCGGATCAGGAGGGAGCGATCGAGGCGGTGAAGGAGGACCTCGAGGCGCCGCGCCCGATGGACAGGCTCGTCTGCGGAGACGTCGGCTTCGGCAAGACCGAGGTCGCGGTGCGCGCCGCGTTCGCCGTGGCGGTCAACGGCCGGCAGGTGCTGCTCCTCGCGCCGACCACCATCCTCACCGAGCAGCACTACAACACGTTCCGAGAGCGCTTCCGCGATTTTCCGGTCCGCGTCGAGATGGTCTCCCGCTTCGTGCCGCCCAGGGAGACGAAGCGGATCCTCGCCGACTTCACCGCGGGCAAGGTCGACGTCCTCATCGGGACGCACCGAATCCTCAGCCGCGACGTCATCCCGAAGGAGCTCGGGCTGGTGATCCTCGACGAGGAGCAGAGGTTCGGCGTCGCGCAGAAGGAGCTCCTCAAGTCGCTGCGGCTCGAGGTGGACGTGCTCACGCTCAGCGCGACGCCGATCCCGCGCACGCTCCACCTCTCGCTCGCCGGCATGCGCGACATCTCCCTAATCGAGACGCCGCCGGAGGGGCGCCGCCCGATCCGGACGACCGTCGGCGAGTACGACGAGGAGCTCGTGAAGCTCGCGCTCGAGCGCGAGGCGGAACGGGAAGGCCAGGCGTTCTTCCTCCACAACCGCGTCGAGACGATCGAGGAGCGGGCGGAGCAGCTGCAGCAGCTCTGCCCCGGGCTCCGTTTCCTCGTGGCGCACGGGCAGATGCGCGAGAAGGAGCTCGAGGAGCGGATGCACTCCTTCCTGCGCGGAGACGCCGACGTGCTCGTCTCCACCACGATCATCGAGTCCGGGATCGACATCCCGCAGGCGAACACGCTCATCGTCGAGCGCGCCGACATGCTCGGGCTCGCGCAGCTCTACCAGATCCGCGGCCGGGTCGGCCGCTCCGACGCCACCTCGTTCGCGTACCTCTTCTACCCCGACGCGCGAGAGCTGACCGCGGAGGCGCGGGCGCGGCTCTCGACCCTCGCCGACCACACCGAGCTCGGCGCCGGCTTCGCGATCGCGATGCGCGATCTCGAGATCCGCGGCGCGGGGGAGCTGCTCGGCGCGGAGCAGTCGGGCCACGTCGCCGCCGTCGGATTCGAGCTCTACGTCGAGCTCCTCAACGAGGCGGTCGCGGAGCTCCAGGGGCAGAAGCGGATCGCCGCGCGGCCGGTGCGGGTCGACGCGCGGGTCGACGCCTACGTCCCCGCGGCGTACGTGGACTCCGAGGCGCTCCGCATCGACGTCCACCGCCGGCTCGCGCTAGCGGAGACCGAGGACGAGCTACGTGAGCTGCAGGCGGCGCTCGAGGACCGCTACGGGCCGCTGCCGGAGCCGGTCGAGAACCTCTTCCGGATCCAGGAGGCGAAGATCAAGGTCGCGCTCCTCGGCGCGGACTATCTCGTCTTCCAGAGCGGGAAGGCGACGGTCGGGCGCCTGGTGCTCGGCTCGGGCGAGTTGCGGGAGCTCCGGGACCGCGCGAAGACGGCGATCTACGTCTCTTCTAAGCAGGAGGTAAGTATGCGCGGGCAGGAGGAAATCGCCCAGGCCGTCGAACTTGTCGATGCTATCTTGGACGCGCGCCGGGCCGCCTGAGGCCGCTTTTGCCGCTGCGGCGCTTCCCGCGAAATCGACCTCACTGGATGGAAATGAAGACTCGCCTGCCCTTCCTGCTCCTGTCTCTCCTGTTCGTCGCTCTGCTCGCCGCGTGCGGTGGAGGCGGCAACTCCGGCCCCGTGCCCGCCGACGCGATCGCCGAGGTCGACTCGACCCCGATCACCAAGGCGAGCTTCACCGCGCTGATGAGCGTGGCCTGCGCGCGCTACAAGGCTCAGGGACAGCCGTGCCCGAAGGTCGGCACCCCGACGTACGCGTCGCTCCGCAACTCGGCCGTCACCTTCCTCGTGCAGCAGGAAGAGCTGGCCCAGGAGGCCGAGAAGCTTGGCGTGACGGTGTCGCAGAAGGACATCGACAAGCAGGTCGAGCAGATCAAGAAGACGTACTACCAGGGCAACGAGAAGAAGTTCGAGGACGCGTTGAAGAAGGACGACATCACGCTCCAGCAGCTCGAGCAGTACGAGCTCCGGCCGAATCTCCTGGGCCAGAAGCTCCAGGCCAAGGTGACCTCGGACGTCAAGGTGTCGGACTCCGCTGCGCAGAAGTACTACGAGGCGAACAAGGCGTCGTTCGCGACGCCGAAGACGCGTGAGGTGCGGCACATCCTCGTCAACAGCAAGAGTCTCGCCGAGCAGATCGAGACGAAGCTGAATGACGGGGCGAGCTTCGCGGGTCTCGCCAAGAAGTACTCGAAGGACAAGGGCTCAGCGGCCCAGGGCGGCAAGCTCTGCGTCGCGCACGGCGGCTCGAGCGGCTCCTGCTCGCAGACGGTCGCGCCCTTCGACAAGGCGGCGTTCTCGCTCAAGACGAACGAGATCTCGCAGCCCGTGAAGAGTGTCTACGGCTACCACATCATCCAGGCGCTCGGCGCGGTGAAGCCGGCGCACACGCAGACCTTCGAGCAGGTCAAGGCGCAGATCCAGGCGAACCTCGCCTCGCAGCAGAAGCAGACGGCCTGGAACGACTGGCTCGCCAAGATGGCGAAGGACTTCAAGGGCAAGGTCTCGTACCAGACGGGCTACGAGCCGGCGACGACCACGACGCCGACGACGCCCGCCGCGCCGACCACGACCGGCTGAGATGCCAACCGCCGAAGGCGGGGACTCATCGCCTGGCGCCGGCGGCTCGGCCGCCGGCGCTTCCAGCGAGGGCCTGCAGGAGGCCCTCCTCGAGTTACAGCAGCTGACGGAGCGCCTGCGCCGCGACTGCCCGTGGGACCGGGAGCAGACCGCCGCGACGATCGTCCCGCACACGGTCGAGGAGTCGTACGAGGTCGCCGACGCGGCGCTCGCCGGCGACGACGAGAAGCTGCTCGACGAGCTCGGGGACCTCCTCTTCCAGGTCTACTTCCTCGCGCTCCTACTCGAGGAGCGGGGCGCGGGCGATCTCGCGCAGGTCGCGCGCGGCGTGCACGAGAAGCTCGTGCGCCGGCATCCGCACGTCTTCGGCGACGTCGAGGCGCGAACTGCTGAGCGCGTGCGCTCGAACTGGGAGCGGATCAAGCGCGAGCGGGAGGGCCGCGAGGGCATCTTCCACGACGTCGGGGACGGGCTGCCCGGGCTCCTCTATGCGCGCAAGATCCAGCTGCGGGCCAAGTCGGTCGGCTTCGAGTATCCGGATCTCGCCGGCGCGCTCGCCGATCTCGAGGACGAGCTGCGCGAGCTGCGGGAGGAGCCGTCGGGAGAGGAGCTCGGCGACGTCCTGTTCGCGGCCGTCAACGTCGCGCGCAGGCTCGAGGTCGATCCGGAGCTGGAGCTGCGGCGGGCGGCGCAGCGGTTTCGCCGGCGGGTCGAGGTGGCGGAGGAGCTCGCGGCTGAGAAGGGTGAGAATTGGACCGAGCTGCCGCTCGACCGGCAGGACGAGTACTTCGACCAGGCCAAGGAGGCGACGGAGTGAGCCGCATCACCCAGGTACACGCCCGTCAGGTGCTGGACTCCCGCGGCAACCCGACGGTCGAGGTGGAGGTCGTCGCCGGCCGGCGCGGCCGGGCGATCGTCCCGTCGGGCGCGTCCACCGGCGTGCACGAGGCGGTCGAGCTGCGCGACGGCGGAGCTGCGTGGAACGGCAAAGGTGTCTCGACGGCCGTCGGCAACGTCAACGGGGAGGTCGCCGAGGCGATCCGCGGCTTCGACGTCGCGGATCAGGAGAACCTCGATCATGCGCTGATCGAGCTCGACGGAACGCCGAACAAGGGCCGCCTCGGCGCGAACGCGATCCTCGGGGTCTCGCTCGCCGCCGCCAAAGCCGCCGCCGCAAACACCGACGTCTCGCTCTTCCGCCACCTCGGCGGCGAGCAGGCGACGACGCTCCCGGTGCCGATGCTGAACGTGATCAACGGCGGCGTCCACGCCGACAACTCGATCGACCTGCAGGAGTTCATGCTCGTGCCCGCGGGAGCGGGCACGTTCTCGGAGGGGCTGCGGATCGCGGCAGAGACCTATCACGAGCTGAAGAAGCTGCTCGTGGAGCGCCGGCTCTCCACCGGCGTCGGCGACGAGGGCGGCTTCGCGCCCGATCTCGAGTCCAGCGAGGTCGCGATCGAGGCAATCCTGGAAGCCGCCGAGCGGGCCGGCCATCGCGACCGCGTGGCCATCGCCCTCGACCCGGCCTCGAGCGAGTTCTTTTCCGACGGCCGCTACCGCTTCGAGGGGCGCGAGCACTCGCCCGAGGAGATGGCCGGCTTCTACGGCGACCTCGCCGACCGCTTCCCTCTGGTCTCGCTCGAGGACGGCAACGCCGAGGACGACTGGGACGGCTGGCGCGCCACGACCGAGCGACTCGGCGATCGGCTCCAGCTCGTCGGTGACGACATCTTCGTCACGAATCCGGAGCGGTTGCGGCTGGGCTTCGAGCGCGGAGTCGCGAACTCGATCCTGATCAAGGTGAACCAGATCGGGACGCTGACCGAGACGATCGAGGCCGTGCGGCTCGCCCATGAGAACGGCTACACGGCGGTCATGTCTCATCGCTCGGGCGAGACCGAGGACGCGACCATCGCAGATCTCGCGGTCGCCCTCGGCACGGGTCAGATCAAGACCGGCGCCCCCGCGAGGAGCGACCGCGTCGCGAAGTACAACCAGCTGCTCCGCATCGAGGAGGAGCTCGGCGACGACGCGGTGTACCCCGGCTGGGGGGCGTTCCCGCGCCTGGGCCGTTAGTACCCTGAGCCGTATGCCCATCGATCGCCGGACGAAGATCGTGGCGACGCTCGGACCGGCCTCTGAGTCGCGGGAGCGCCTGCGTGCGCTGATCGCGGCCGGGGTCGACGCCGTCCGCTTCAACCTCTCGCACGGCACGCACGAGGGGCACTCCGAGCGCGCCTGGCTCGTGCGCGAGATCGCGGCCGAGATCGGCCGCCCGGTCGCGCTCATCGCCGACCTGCAGGGGCCGAAGCTGCGGATCGGCGAGCTGGCCGAGCCGGTCGTGCTTCATACGGGCGACCGCGTCGAGGTCTGTTCGCAGGAGGCTGCGACCGACGGCCAGCTGCCGATCGCGCCCGCGGTGATCGGGGACGTGCTCGAGCCGGGCCACGAGGTGCTGATCGACGACGGGCTCGTCCGGCTGCGAGTCGACGAGGTGGAAGCAGGGCGCGCCTCGTGCGCCGTCGTCGTCGGCGGCCTCGTCAGCTCGCACAAGGGCGTGAACCTCCCCGGCGTGCCCGTGCCCATTCCGTCGCTCACGAGGAAGGACCTCGCCGATCTGGAGTGGGCGGTGGAGACCGGCGTGGACTTCGTCGCGCTTTCCTTCATCCGCTCGCCGGCCGACGTCCGCGACCTGCGGGCGCTGCTCACGCAGGCCGGCTCGCACGCGCACGTGATCGCCAAGATCGAGAAGTCGGAGGCGGTCGACGTCCTCGACGAGGTGCTGGCCGAGACCGACGCGGTGATGGTTGCGCGCGGCGACCTCGGGGTCGAGATCGGGCCCGCGCTCGTGCCACTCGTGCAGAAGCGGATCATCCACAAGGCGCTCGAGCGCGGGAAGCCCGTGATCACGGCCACCCAGATGCTCGAGACGATGGTGCATTCGCCGGAGCCGACGCGCGCGGAGGCGAGCGACGTCGCGAACGCAATCCTCGACGGCACCTCCGCCGTGATGCTCTCGGGCGAGACGGCCGTCGGGGAGTACCCGGTCGAGGCGGTCGCGTACATGGACCGGATCGCGCGCGCGGTCGAGCCGAGCCTCGACTACCGGCACGAGCTCCCCGAGGCGCACGAGAACCCGACGATCGGCCAGGCGATGTCGAACGCCGCCTGCGATCTCGCCGAGGCGCTGCAGTCGAAGGCGATCCTCGTGCCGACCTTCACCGGCCGCACCGCCAACGCGGTCGCCCGGCTGCGGCCACGGCGGCCGATCGTCGCGCTGACGCACGTCGACTGGGCTATGCGCCAGCTCGCGCTCGAGTGGGGGGTGACGCCGCTCCTGATCTCCGAGACGGGCAACGTCGAGGATCTCTGGCGCCTCGCCGTCGAGGCGGCGCGCGAGGCCGGCATCGTCGAGAGCGGCGACGGGGTCGTGATCACGGCGGGAACCGCGGTCAACATCCCCGGCACGACGAACGTCATCAAGGTCGACGTGGCGTAGCTGGAATCCGCGGCGGTGTGGTCGTACCCTTCGGCGCATGGGGGCCTGTCCGAGCTGTAGACGGGAGCTTCCGGGCGAGTTTCCGTTCTGCCCGTTCTGCGGCGCCGCGCTCTCGGCCGAGGCACCGGCACGGGAGGAGCGGAAGGTCGTCACCGTTCTGTTCTGCGATCTCGTCGGCTCGACGGCCCGCGCCGAACAGCTCGACCCCGAGGACGTTCGCGCACTCCTCTCGAACTATCACGCGCGGGTTCGCGAGCAGCTCGAGCGCTTCGGCGGGACGGTCGAAAAGTTCATCGGCGACGCCGTCGTCGCCTTGTTCGGCGCGCCGTTGGCACATGAGGACGACCCGGAGCGGGCGGTTCGGGCGGCTCTCGCGGTCCGCGACTGGGCGCGGGAGGAGCCGGATCTCCGGGTGCGCATAGGCGTCCACACCGGCGAGGCTCTGGTCGCGGTCGGCGCACGACCGCACGAGGGCGAGGGGATGGCCTCCGGCGACGTCGTCAACACCGCGGCGCGGCTGCAGTCGGCGGCACCGGTCGACGGCATCCTGGTCGGCGAGCAGACGTTCCGCTCCACCGAGCGGACGATTGCGTATCGGCTCGCCGAGTCGGTGGTGGCGAAAGGGAAAGCGGAGCCGGTAGCCGCCTGGGAGGCGCTGGAGGCGCGCGCTCGTTTCGGTGTCGATGTCGTCCGACGTTCCGCCGCGCCGCTCGTGGGCCGTGACCGCGAAGTCGAGCTACTCGTTGCCGCTCTCGAACGAGCGGCCGGCGAGCGGACGCCGCAGCTCGTGACGCTCGTCGGGGTCCCCGGGATCGGCAAGAGCCGGCTCCTGGCGGAGCTGTTCCATGCGATCGAGCGCGGCGAGCGCCTCGTTACCTGGAGGCAGGGCCGCTCGCTGCCGTACGGCGAGGGCGTGAGCTTCTGGGCGGTGGGCGAGATGGTGAAAGCGCAGGCCGGCGTGCTCGAGACGGACTCCGAGGACGAGGCCGGCGAGAAGCTCGTTGCCGAGGTCGCACGATTGCTTCCGGACGAAGCGGAGGCGCGCTGGGTCGCATCGCACCTCCGCCCGCTCGCCGGGCTCGCCGGCGACGGCGACGGCGGCAGTGGGGGCGACCGGCGAGGAGAGGCGTTCGCGGCGTGGCGTCGGTTCTTCGAGGCGCTCGCGGAGCAGCGGCCGCTCGTGCTCGTGTTCGAGGACCTGCACTGGGCGGACGACGGTCTCCTCGACTTCGTCGACCAGACGGCCGACCGGCTCGCCGACCTCCCCGTCCTCCTCGTAGCCACTGCCCGGCCGGAGCTCCTCGCCCGTCGGCCGTCCTGGGGAGGCGGCAAGGCAAATGCGGTCACGCTTTCGCTCGCTCCGCTCTCCGACGACGAGACCACGCGGCTCGTGCACGCCTTGCTCGAGCGCTCGGTCCTCCCGGCGGAGGTACAGACCGCACTGCTCGAGCGCGCCGGCGGCAA
>JAICLM010000221.1 GCA_025927435.1 Thermoleophilia bacterium
CAACTTCATCGTCGACGTCACCTACGGCTTCCTCGACCCGCGGATCAGACCCAGCTGATGGCTGCACTCGAAGTTACGGACCTGGCGACTCGTTTTCGCACCGATGACGGCATCGTTCGTGCCGTCGCCGGCGTCAGCTTCTCGCTCGACAAGGGCCGCACCCTCGGCGTCGTGGGCGAGTCGGGATCGGGGAAGAGCGTCACGTTCCTCTCGGTCATGGGGCTGCTCGACCCACGCCAGTCGGAGGTGACCGGATCGGTGCTCCTCGACGGGGAGCAGATGCTCGCCGCGTCGAAGTCGCGGCTGCAGCAGATTCGCGGCTCGAAGATCGGGATGATCTTCCAGGATCCGATGACCTCGCTGAACCCGGTCAAGTCGATCGGCTGGCAGCTCGAGGAGGCGGCGCTGATCCACCAGGACATCACGCGCAAGGAGGCGCGCCGGCGCGCGATCGAGATCCTGAAGCAGGTCGAGATCCCGCGCGCAGACCAGCGCGTCGACGACTACCCGCACCAGTTCTCGGGCGGGATGCGCCAGCGCGTGATGATCGCGATGGCGCTGATCAACAATCCCGAGATCCTGATCGCAGACGAGCCGACGACTGCGCTCGACGTGACGACCCAGGCGCAGATCCTCCGACTGATGAAGCGCCTCCAGGACGAGTACGGGATGGCGATCGTGATGATTACCCACGACCTGGGCGTCGTCGCGGAGCTCGCGGACGACGTCGCCGTCATGTACGGCGGGCGCATCGTCGAGCAGGCGCAGGTCGACGATCTCTTTGCGAAGCCGGAGATGCCCTACACGTGGGGGCTCCTCGGGTCGCTGCCGCGGCTCAACTCCTCGGGCGGCCGGCTCGAGCAGATCCCCGGCCAGCCGCCGTCACTCCTCCATCCGCCCTCCGGCTGCCCGTTCAACCCGCGCTGCGAGTTCGTGATGGACATCTGCCGGCAGAAGCTGCCTCCCCTCGACCAGTCAACGGTCGGCGTGGAGCATCGCTTCCGTTGCCATCTCGACGACGAAGCACGTGCGCGCATCTGGGAGCAGAAGCGCGCCGCGCTCGTTAGCGCGGACGCCGCATGAGCGAGCTGCTCGTCGTCGAGGACCTGCAGAAGCACTTTCCGGTCACGCGCGGGCTCGTGTTCCAGCGCGAGGTCGGGTCGGTCAAGGCGGTCGACGGCGTCAGCTTCACCCTGAACGCGGGGGAGACGCTCGGCGTCGTCGGCGAGTCCGGCTGCGGCAAGTCGACGACCGCACGGTTGATCGCACGGCTCCTCCAACCGACCGGCGGCAAGATCATCTTCGACGGGCGCGACATCACGCGCCTCAGCCGCTCGGAGATGCGTCCGATCCGGCGGGAGATGATGATGGTCTTCCAGGACCCCTACGCGTCGTTGAACCCGCGCAAGCGAGTCGGCGCGATTGTGGGTGAGCCGCTCGAGGTGCACCGCATCGGCAGCGACAAGGACCGGCGCCGGCGCGTGCAGGAGCTGCTGGAGATCGTCGGGCTCAACCCGGAGCACTTCAACCGGTTCCCGCACGAGTTCTCCGGAGGCCAGCGCCAGCGCATCGGCATCGCGCGCGCGCTCGCGATCAACCCGAAGCTGATCATCTGCGACGAGCCGGTCTCGGCACTCGACGTCTCGGTGCAGGCGCAGATCCTGAACCTCCTGAAGGATCTCCAGAAGGACTTCGGCCTCACCTACATCTTCATCGCGCACGACCTCAACGTCGTCCGGCACATCTCGGAGCGGGTGATGGTGATGTATCTCGGGAAGGCGGTCGAGATCGGTTCGCGCGACCAGCTCTACCGCGAGCCCAAGCATCCGTACACGGGCGCGCTGCTCTCCGCTGTGCCGATCGCAGACCCGGAGCTCGGCCGCTCGCGGAAGCAGGTCGTGCTCCAGGGCGACGTCCCGAGCCCGCTCAACCCACCGGTTGCGTGCCCCTTCCACCCGCGCTGCCCGCGCTTCGTCGACGGGAAGTGCAACGTGGACACGCCTCCGCTCGAGCAGGTCGGCGCCGAAGAGGGACATCTCTCGGCCTGCCACTTCCCGCTCGAGCACTGGCCGATGTCCGAGGAAGAGATGCGCCTCGGTGGTGTCGCAGTCGCCGCCGACTGACAGAGGGACCGGTGGCGGGCGCCATGCCGTCCTGCTGCGCGGTGCGCGCCGGCTGGGCTACATCTACGCGGGGGTGCTCGGCGGTACGGTTGTCCTCTCGGCCCTGATCGGCGTCGCCGTCGGGGCGGACGTCCTGCGCGCCGTCTCCGTCGGTCTCTATCTCGCAGGCGCGGTGCTCTTCCTCGGCTGTTTCGTGGTGGGCGCGCGGGGCCCGCTCCGCGGCGTCTCGCGCACCGGAGAGACCGTGCCGATCATGGGCGCTCGGAGGGTGCGTCGCGCCGACGCCGACGAGCGCTCCGAGGCGGCGCGGACCTCGATCCTGCTCTTCGCGCTCGGCCTCTCGCTCGTCGTGCTCGGCGCGCTCCTCGATCCCGTGCACAAGACGTTTTGAAGCGCTCTCAGGGACGTCTGAGGTTTGCCACTAACCGACCCCGGCGATTCACGTCCTACTGAGTGTGATTCCCGCACGTTGTGAACGATCCCGCGAGTGGATCTCGCTGCGCCTCGACGGCATGCTGTCGACGTTCGAGGCGGCGCTCCTCGACAGGCACCTTCGCGGCTGCCCGTCCTGCGACGCATTTGCGACGGCCGCGACCGCGCAGACGGAGCTTCTACGGGCGGCGCCGCTGGTCGAGCCCACCCCCGTCACGATCCCGCGGAGCGCGCCGCACCCGTTGCGGCGGAGCGCGAGCGGCGTTGCCGCGGGAGCTGTTGCGGCGGTCGTCGCGGCCCTCACGGTGGGCGGCATCGGGCCGCAGAAGCCGTCGAGTGCGGCCGAGCGCAACGCTGCCGCCGCCGGCCCGATGATCGTCGTCGTCGCCGCCCGGTCAGGCCCGACGCCGACGAGCGTCGAGGTCCCGCGCCTGCACGTGGAGCCGGCGTCGGTCGCCGACCTGCCGGTGCACGGCAAGTTCAACGATCCCGTCTCGCTCTAAGAACTTCTAAGCACGAGCCGAACCCGGCTCGATCTGCGAACCACAGGTTCGCGCGTTTCCCGCGGCGCCGCGCGGCTCGTTCGTTAGTGAACCGCTTCGGGCACCGGCGGCCGCCAGTGCGGCTGCCAGTAGCTCACGAGCCAGCGGCCGTTCGCCTTGTCGCCCGCCCGCTTGAGACCGAGGTAGAAGAGGAGGTGCGGTCGCTGGTCCGATCCCGGCTTCGCAACCAGGTCGACCTCGAAGAGCGCCGAGGTCTGGTAGGAGTAGTCGGTCTGGAAGGACGTGGTCTCGGCGTTCCGTGCGGGGTAGTAGATGACGGGGATGTTCCCCGAGTTCCACTCGCTGCGGGTGAGCCGGCCCTTCAGGTCGGTGTGGACGAGGTTGTAGGCGGCGTTGAGATTCTGGCGTGCGACCGCCGTCTCGATGAACTTCCGCGCAAGGCTGATCTCGCCCTTCGACACCGGCACGCGTTTCTCCGGGTGGTAGAGCTGCGCGGGCTTGTTCGAGATCGTGTCGGTGAACGCGTTACTCGTGCCTCTCAGGAGGACGAGCGCGACGAAGACGGCGATCCCGACGGCGAGAACCGCGGCGCTGACGAACAACAGACGCCGCTGGTTGCGCGGCGAGTTGAAGAAACCGTTCAGTGTCCCGGTGGTGTTCGCCACAGATCTTGAGACACCG
>JAICLM010000091.1 GCA_025927435.1 Thermoleophilia bacterium
CGGCTGCGCGAGCGATGCTGGACGAGATCGTCGCGCGTGCCGAACAGGACGCCGCCTTCCGGCTCCAGCTCCAGGCCGACCTCGAGCGTGCGGTCGCCGCCGCCGGTTACGAGCCCTCGCCGTTCATCGTCTCCCGGCTGCACCGGTTCCTCAGCGTCTGACCGGCTAGCCGTCTTCGGTTCCGCGCCCATGCTCGCGCAGAGCCCGCGCCTTGCGGAGGCTTTCGGCGGCCCAGCTCCGATCAGCCTCGCTGAGCTCAGGGCTCGCGGCTAGCACTTCGAGCCTCGCCTCGAGCTGGTCGACGTTCTCCAGCATCACGTTCCACGCTGAGCGTGTCCAACTTGCAAGATCATCCCAGTGGTCGGCGAACAAGAGCGCACGATCGGAGTTTCTTCCTTGCAGAACCGCGCGGAGTGACGCCGAGAAGCGTTCGTAGTAGGCGTCCTGCTCCTGGTAGGAGAGCTTCTCCCAAGCGGACCGAGAGATGAACTCCTCGGGCTCCACAGGCAGAGAATACGTCCGACTCCCGAGTCGTAGCAGCTCCCTACCGGCCGTCGAGCTCCTCTGCGAGGCCTCGAACCCAGCCTGCGTAGTGAATCTCCTCTGCATGTCCTATGACGTCCGAGTCTGCGCGAATCGCCCGGGCGAGTGCGACGTCGAGATTCTCGCTGCACGCTTGGGCCTGGCCGCACGCGACGACCCAGTCTTCGCCCCTGCGTCGAATTGCTACGGCCCGGCCGTCGGGCAGTTCCGAGTGCCACTCCATCGTCGAAGATCCCTCTGCCTTCGTTGATTGACCGGTCAGTCGATGGTCAAAACGTCGCGGTCCGCTCGGTGAGCGAGTCACGGTTCGGTCAGGAGGGCACGTCCCCGGTTCGTATCTCGCCGTTCTCGAACCGGGCGTTACTGGCGAGTCAACGTGCTGCCGCAGAGAGTTCTCTCCTGACCCTACGCTCGAGATAGGAGGTCCGACCGCATCCGACCTCCCCAGGACGGAGGGGCTGGCCCAGTCCATCTAGTCGGCCCGCTCCGAGCGATGATCACCGCCGCCTGCGCCGTATGGAGCACAGCCAGCGCCGCATTGCCGCGCTGAAGGGTGTAGGCCCCATCACTTGAGCGTACGGTCGCCTCTTCGTGGGCTAAAGCCAGCGCTTCCAGCGGAAGAACGCGAGCATGCCCACGATCGTGACCGCCATCAATCCGAGGCTGCCCCAGAACGCGTCCCACGTGTCGAAGCCGGGGAAGTGGACGTTCATCCCGAAGAAGCCGGTCAGGAACGTGAGCGGCAGCATGACGACGCTAAAGATCGTGAGCACGTAGAGGATGTCGTTCTGCTGGTGCGAGATCAGCGACTCGTTCGTGTCCTCGAGCGCCTCCACGACTTCCTTGTAGTTGTCGAGCAGATCCCAGATCCGCTCGGACGCGTCGACGAGGTCGTCGAAGTAGTCCTCGAGCTCCTCCGAGAGGAACCGCTCGATCGAGCGGTCGAGCTGCCGGAGCGTCGGCCGCTGCGGCTTGATGATCTTGCGGTAGGAGATGATCTCCTGCTTGACCCGGTGGATGTCGCGGACGAGCTCCTTCGCGCCCTCGCCCTCGCCGATCGACTCGTCGACCTGCTCGAGCTTGAAGCCGATCTTGTCGAGGATCGGGAAGCAGTAGTCGTAGAGGTCGTCGAGCACCTCGTAGAAGAGACGCCCCGAGCCGCGTGAGAGGAGCTGGTCGCGAAACTCCTCACTCTCCTCGGCCCGGCGGAAGAGCCGGCTGACCGGCCGCAGCTCGGTCGCCGGCAGCGTGACGAGGTAGTCGGGGCCGATGAAGGCGTCGAGCTCGCCGGCGTTGAGGCGGCCGACTGCCGCGTCGTAGACCGGGAAGTGGAGGACGGTGAAGAGGTAGCCGCCATTGCGGGTGTCGTCGTCCGTGTAGACGTCGACCTTCGGCCGCTGGCGCCGCGAGAGGACGTCCTCGATGTCGAGCGGATGCCAGCCGAAGCGGCTTGCGAGCAGCTGCGCCTCCCCGGCGGTCGGCGAGAGCAGATGAACCCAGGTGACGCCGCCGGCCTGGAGCTCAGCCGGCCCGGGCCGCGTCTCGACGACCGGGATACCGGGAGCAGCGCGGCGCGAACGGATGCGCGGCAGGCTGGGCATCGGTACTGAGGGGGTCGACGGTCGCTGCCATGGCCCGGGAATGCTACCCGCTCGCCGCAATTGGCAACACCGAGGCGGGCTCTGCGCGCGGCGTCAGCCGCACTGCCTCCGGCAGCCGGGGCTCGAGAGCGAGCGCCCCCGCCGCGCACGCGAGGTTGATCGCCGCGGCGATCGGCCAGAGCAGGAGCGGCCGGTGCTGGAGGAGGAAGCCGCCGGCGGCTGGCCCGACGATCCACCCGATCTGCCACGAGATGCTCGCGGCAGCGGTGTAGCGGCCGACCAGCTGCGGCGGCGCGAGATCGACGCTGAGCGGAGCGTGGATTGCCCCGTGCAGGCACTCCCCGATCGCGAACACGACCACCGCCGCCGCGAGGATCCCGAACGCCGCGGTCGCCCGCGTCCACGAGCCCGCCGCCCAGACGGCAAGGGCGGTCGTTGCCCACAGCGCGCCCATCAGCGCAAGGCCGCGCATCCGGCTCCGCCCCTCGGAGAGCTTCACCACCGGGAGCTGGAGGACGGCGACCCCGACCGCGTCGAGCGCGAACACGATCCCGACCTCCTTCTCGCTGATCCCGGCGACGTTCTTCCCGAATGCGGGCAGGAGCTCGACCACGAGCGAGATGGCGGCCGTCATGAAGGCGGCGTTGAGGAGCGTGTAGACCGTGAAGACCCGGTCCCGCAGCACGGCGCGCCAGGTGCCGCCGAGCCGTCCCTCGTGCAGCTCGGGCGAGCGGACGCGGGTCAGCACGAGCATGTAGCCGACGAAGGTCACGCAGTTGATCGCGAAGAGGACGGTGAAGGTGCTCGGTTCGCCGACCGAGGCGATCAGTCCCGCCACGACGCCGCCGAGCGCGACGCCGACGTTCATCGCGAGCCGCTGGAGGCCATAGGCCGGTGCGCGCTTGACGGCCGGCGTGAGCCCTGCCAGGAGCGCCGACTGGGACGGCCAGAACGACCCGCTGCCGATCCCCCAGAGCGTGTAGATCGCGAACGCGTGCCCCGCCGTCCGGATCAGAGGCATCAGCGCGAAGGCGACCGTCATCACCGCGAGCGACCCGAGCAGCACGCGCTTCGGGCCGATCCGGTCGGAGAGCGTGCCGCCGAGGAACCCGCTCCCGAGCGCCGCCGCCGACTGCACCGCCGCCGCGCTCCCCGCGAGCCCGAACGAGATCCCGCGCACGTTGTGGAGGTAGATGAGCAGGAACGGGAGCACGACGCCGTTCCCGAACGCGTTTACGAGCGCGCCCAGCTCGAGCACGTAGACGTCCCGCGGCAGGCGCGGATCGAGGCTACGGAGGTAGCGGCGCACGGAAGGTGAGGCTAGTCGGCGCCCGGCAGGACGGATTTTGCGATCCGCGGGCCGAAGCAACAGAATGCAGGCGATGGGGGCCTTCATCCTGCGGCGGCTCGCTCTCGGCTTTCTCGCCATGTTCGTGGCGCTGTCGGGGAGCTTTTTCTTCTTCTCCGCGAAGTTTCTCCCGCTGAGCGAGACGCCGATGCTCCACAACTACTGGGTGTGGCTGCGCGGCATCCCGAGCGGCCGAAGCCTCAACGACGGTGTGCTCGGCGGCCACCTGGTCTCGATCGTGGGCAGTGCCTTCGGGCGGACGATGCTGCTGCTTGCGCTGACGCTCGTCATCGTGGTCGTGATCGCGATCCCGGTGGGCTGCCTCGCCGCTGCGATGCGCGGCTCGATCGTCGACTACGTCCTTCGCATCGCCACCTACATCGCCTGGGCCGTCCCGGTGTTCGTGGTCGCGATCCTCTTCCAGGAGGGGTTCGGCCGGATCGCGGGCGGCTGGGGGACAGGGTGGTTCCCGTCGATCGGCTGGGCGGGCCAGTGCCCGAATGGGCAGGGGATCGACCCGCACACATTCCAGTGCCCCGCGGCGGGGCACGGCCTGACCCACGTCGTTCAGGTGATCTACCACCTGATGCTGCCGGCGCTTGCGCTCGCCCTCGGGTTCATCGGGTTGAACGCGCGCTACCTGCGCAACTCGGTGGCCGACGCCCTCGATGCCCCGTACGTCACGGTCGCCCGCGCCAAGGGACTTCCCGAACGCGTCGTGGTCATGCGTCATGCCCTCAGAAACGCGTTCGTCGCGTTCGTGCCTGCGGTCGTGTCGGACATCGGCGTCCTCTTCGGAGGGGCACTTGCGGTCGACTACATCTTTCAGCTCGGCGGGCTCGGGACGCTCTTCATCGGCCTGCTCCAGCTCAACGCCGACGGGAACACGCCCGTCGACACGTATGAGCTCCAGCTCATGCTGATCTTCGCCGCCTGCGTGATGCTCGCCGCCTCGATGATCGGCGAGATCCTCCTCGCCCTGTTCGACCCGCGGACGAGGCTCGACTGACGTGTCGGGGGTCTCTCAGACCGCGTCGGCCGGGGAGCTGACGGTCGAGCGCCGTTCCGCGACGCCGAGCGCCCGCCGCCGCTTGACGAGGCAACCGGTCGCGATGATCTCCGGCTTCATCCTCCTGGCCATCTTCGTCGTCGGCGCGCTCGGGCCGCACTTCGTGTCTCCTGCGCTCGTCCACCTCACGGACGAGTGGCGCAACCATCCCCCGACAATCACGGGCTGGAACCTCTTCGGCACCGACGCCATCGGAGAGAACCTCCTCGTGCGCACGCTCTACGGGCTCCACGCGAGCGAGATCACGGCCCTCGCGGCGACCGCGATGGCGACCGTCATCGGCGTCGCGCTCGGCAGCATCGCCGGCTACCGCGGCGGCTGGCTCGACGTCGCGATCATGCGCGTCACCGACCTGCTCGGGGTCTTTCCGCTCATCGTGGTCTTCCTCGCCGTCTACACCTACTTCACGCCGGTCACGGCCTGGAAGGCGACGTTCGCGCTCACGGCCTTCCTCTGGATCCCGGTGGCGCGCGTCGTGCGAGCGGAGATCGCCTCGATTCGCGAGCGAGAGTTCGTGCAGGCCGCGCTGTCCCTCGGGGCGTCGGACCGCCGAATCTTCGTGCGCCACCTGCTGCCCACCGCCAGTGGGACGGTCATCATCGCCGCGACGGCGCTGCTGGCTCAGGTGTTCGTGCTCGAGGCGACCCTCGACTTCTTCCGCCTCGGCGTCTCGACGGCGACGCAGAACACGCTCGGGAACCTGATCGGCGAGAACCAGGCCAACGTCTTCGAGTTGGGGCAGGGCTGGTGGTCCTGGGGCTTCCCCGCGGGAGTGCTCCTCGTGATCCTCGTCTGCACGAATCTGCTGGGCGACGGCATCGCCGAAGCGATTCGTCCGCCGAGGCAGCGCTAGCCGTTCTCGGCCGATGCGCCAGGCAGGAATCGAACCTGCGACCTCGCGCTCCGGAGGCGCGCGCTCTATCCCCTGAGCTACTGGCGCCGGGGAGGGCCAGTCTACCGGCGGTCGGGCGTTGGTACGTTCCGGCCGTGGAGGTCTCCGCACGGATCGGCACGCTCGAGCTGGCGGAGACGTTCGTCATCTCGCGCAGCGCGCGTGACAGCGAAGACGTCGTGGTCGTCGAGTTGCGGCACTCCGGCGTGTCGGGCTTCGGCGAGGCGCAGCCGATCGACCGCTACGAGGAGTCGGTCGAGTCCGCGCGGGCGTACGTCGAGGAGCACGCGAACCTCCTGGGGGACGATCCGTTCGCCCTCGAGGAGGTGATGGAGCGGCTCCCCGCGCGCGAGTTCGCCGCCCGGGCGGCGCTCGACGCCGCGCTTCACGATCTGCAGGGAAAGCTGCTCGGCCAGCCGGTCTGGCGGCTGCTCGGGCTGCGCCGCGCCGGCCCGCCGACGAGCTGGACGGTGTGGCTCGGCGATCCCGACGACATGGCGCGCCGAGCCGAGAAGGCGCTCGATCGCTTCCGACGCCTCAAGCTGAAGCTCGGCGGCCGCGACGGGCTCGACGTCGAGCGCGTCCGTGCCGTTCGCGGCGTCGCCGGGGACCTGCCGCTCCAGGTCGACGTCAACGAGGCGTGGAGCCTCGAGGAAGCCGTCGAGTCGCTCGCGGCGCTCGCCGAGCTCGGCGTCGAGTACTGCGAACAGCCGCTGCCCGCCGGCGACCCGGCCGGACCCGAGCTGAAGGAGCGCTCGCCGATCCCGATCTACGTCGACGAGGATTGTCACGGGCTCGGGGACGTCGCGTCGTGTACGGAACGCGCCCATGGCATCAACGTCAAGCTCGCGAAGTCAGGCGGGATCCGCGAGGCGGTGCGGATGGTGCATGCCGCCCGCGCGAATGGGCTCGGCTGCATGCTCGGCTGCATGGTCGAGTCGGGGCTCGGGATCTCCGCCGGCGCGCAGATCGCGTCCCTCTTCGACCACGTCGACCTCGACGGCAACCTCCTGCTCGCGCACGACCCGTGGCCCGGCGTCCCGTTCGTCGACGGCGTGCAGCTTCCACCGGAGGAACCGGGACTCGGTGTCCACGCGGTATCTGCTGCTCGCTGAGGGGTCGTCGGGCGACCCGCTCTACGGCAAGACAATGCGCGGCGTGCTCCGCTACCGGCGGCAGGACGTGGCGGCGATCCTCGACTCGACGCGAGCGGGGGAGTCCGAGGCGGGTGTCCCCATCGTCGCGCGCGTCGAGGAGGCACTCCCGCTCGAGCCCACGACGGCGCTCGTCGGGGTCGTCACGCAGGGCGGCTACTTCCCGCCCGCGTGGATGGAGCTGCTGCGCACGTGCGTCGAGCATGGGCTGGATGTCGAGAACGGGCTCCACGTGTTTCTCGCCGACGACCCGGAGCTCGCGCGACTGGCCCGGGAGCGAGGAGTAGAGCTGCGCGACCTGCGCCGGCCGCCGGCCGACCTCTCGACCGCGACAGGCGAGAACCTCGCGGTGGACGCGACCATCGTCCTCACGGTCGGCTCCGACTGCGCGATCGGGAAGATGACCGTCTCCTGCGAGCTCGACCTCGAGGCGCGGCGCCGCGGTCTCCGCTCGGTCTTCGTCCCGACCGGACAGACCGGCATGGTGGTCGCGGGCTGGGGGATCGCCGTCGACGCGGTCGTGGCCGACTTCCTCGGCGGCGCCGCGGAGCGCCTCGTCGTCGAAGGAGGCAACCGCGGCGGCGAGCTCCTCTGGGTCGAGGGTCAGGGATCGCTCGTGCACCCGGTCTACTCCGGGGTCACGCTCGGCCTCTACCACGGGAGCGTCCCGCACCTGCTCGTGCTCTGCCACGAGGCCGGCCGGACCGAGATCGAGGGCGCCGGTGGCGGGCCGCACCCGATCCCGCCGCTGCGCGAGCTCGTCGAGCTGCACGAGCGGACGGCCTTGCCCGCCCGCCCGGCGCGCGTTGCCGCGGTGGCGCTCAACACGCGTGCGCTCGGGGAGCAAGACGCGCGAGCCGCGATCGCGGCGGCAGAGGCGGACACCGGGTTGCCAGCGGATGATCCAGTCCGGTTCGGAGCGACGAAGCTCGTCGACGCTGTGCTCGCTGCGCGGTGATCGTCGCCGTCATCTCGGATACCCACCTGCCGCGCGGGACGCGCCGGCTCCCGGAGCAGTGTCTCGACCGGCTCCGCACGGCCGATCTGATCCTCCACGCCGGCGACCTCACGGCGGCCTCCGTCCTCGACGAGCTCGAGACGCTCGGACCTCCGGTGCACGCGGTCCACGGGAACATGGACGACGCCGCGCTCCGAGACCGGCTGCCCCGAACGCTCATCGTGGATGCCGGCGGGCTCTCGATCGCGATGACCCACGACGCCGGCCCGCGCGCAGGGCGCGAGGAGCGGCTCGCGGCGCGATTCCCGGGCTGCGCCGCCGTCGTCTACGGCCATACGCACGAGCCGCAGGTCGCGCGCGCGGGGGAGACCTGGATACTCAACCCGGGCTCGCCGACCGAGCGGCGGCGTGCGCCGTCCCACGCGATGCTCCTGCTCGAAGTGGCCGACCGAGCGCTCCGACCCGAGTTGATCCCCTTGATTTGAC
>JAICLM010000291.1 GCA_025927435.1 Thermoleophilia bacterium
GAAGTCGGCGACTCCCCAGGAGAGGCTCGCGGCGAGCGCGAGAACGACGCCGGTCAATCGGGCACTGGGCGGGTCGCCGCGACGGCGTCGAGCTGATTCGCGTGGTAGAGCACCGCCGCCTCGGCGGTGCGGGCGGCGCGGCCGTCGTGGTGACAGGCGACTGCGTGCAAAAGCTCCGCAGGTGCGCCGAGCCCTTCGAGCAGCCGAAGCCCGAGGTGGACGTGACCGAGCAGCCGCCCCTCCTCGGTTGGGGCGAAGACGGGCGGCCGGCCGAGCTCACGCGTTCGGCCGACGTCGTGGACGAGAGCCGCGGCGAGCAGGAGATCGGCGCGCAGGCGAGGATGGATCTGGATGAGCTCGCGGCAGAGCGTCGCGACGCCGACCGTGTGCTCGAGGAGCCCGCCGCCGTACGAGTGGTGGCCCTCCGGGGTCGCGGGATACGCCCGCAGAGGCGCGGCCGCGAGCGCCCGGGTGACGACGCCACGGAGCGCGTCGTCGTGCACCTCGCCCACCAGGAACTCGACGAAGCCCTCCAGCTCGTCCGCGTCCCTGCGCAGGCCGGGCGTCAGCCCCGCCGGGTCGACGCCCTCGGCCGGCTCGAGCGTGCGCACCTCGACCTGGAGCTCGTTCCGGAACCGCTCGACGCGTCCGAGCACCCTCACCGCGTCGCCCGGCTCGAACCGCCCGTCGAGCATGTCGACGTCGTTCCACACGCGTGCCCCGATTCGGCCGCTGGCGTCCACGAGCTCGAGCGCGAGGTAGCTCGACCCGTTCCGCGTCCGCAGCCGCTCCTTGCGCGCAACCGCGTAAATTCCCTCCACTGTGCGGTTTTCCTCGAGCTCGGCGATGGTCGTCACGAGGGGGAGTTTCGCACGGCGGGGATACGGGGTACCGGGGCGTGGATGGCGGTTGCATTGCGCCAGAGCCGGCGGTTCGACGCCTCGAGCCCGGTCACCCGCTACTGGCTCGCCAACTGCGTGGGGTTCACGCTCGCAGGCGGCGGCCACGGCACGGTGGAGCGGATCCTCGCGGACGGCGACCCGCACCATCCGTCGCATCTCGAGGTGCGAACCGGCCACCGGCACGTCCGCCAATTGCCCACGTCGGCGGTCATCGCCGTCGTTCCGCAGGAAAAGCTCCTCGTCGTCGACCGCCGCCGTCGAATCGGCGCCGACCGGAGGAGCCTGAGCCTGCGCCTGCGGTGGAGCGCCCGGGTGGTGGGCCGCGTCGTGGTGGTCGCGCTGGGGCTCCTCGCCTCGTTCGCGCTCGAGCTTCTGCAGGTCAGCCGCCGTGCCTGGAGCCGGGGCTCGCCCGTCGTCGTGCGCACGAGCCGGAGGGGCGGTAGCGAAGCCGCCCGGTTGGTACGGTCAGTGCCGTGGCAGTCGTACGGCCGTTCCGCGCGCTCCGCTACGACCCGGCTGTCGGCGGCCCGCTCGAGTCGCTCGCCGCGCCTCCGTACGACGTCATCGCGCCGGAGCAGCGAGAAGAGCTCCGGCGACAGAGCCCGTACAACGTCGTCCACCTGACGCTGCCCGACTCCGAGGAGGAGGCGGCCGCGCGCCTCTCGGAGTGGCAGGGGCAGGGAGTCCTCACCCGCGATCCCGATCCCGCCTGCTGGTGGCTCGCGCAGGAGTACGTCGGCCCCGACGGCGTCGCCCGGCGCCGCGAGGGGCTGGTGGCCGCGCTTCGGCTCGAGCCGTACGAGAACCGGATCGTCCTGCCGCACGAGCGCACGCACGCGGGGCCGAAGGAGGGCCGGCTACGGCTGCTTCGCGCGACCCGCGCTCAGCTCGAGCCGCTCTTCTTCCTCTGGGACGGCACGGTCGAGGTCGACGGTCTCGGCGAGCCCGATCTC
>JAICLM010000106.1 GCA_025927435.1 Thermoleophilia bacterium
GAAGCGCGAAGACGGTGTGCTCGATCTTGACGAGCCGCGCGAACCGCGCGGGGAGCGGTGCAGGCGCGGCGGTCACGTCTGCTCGTGGGCGGTGGGAGCGTCGGCAAGCAACCCGAGCGCATGTTCGAGAGCAGGACGCAGGACTGCGAACCCGTCGCGGCAGCCGCCGGTCGAGCCCGGCAGGTTGACCACGAGCGTCGAGCCGAGGACTCCGGCCGTGCCCCGCGAGAGCAGGCCGTGCGGCGTCTTCGCGATCGAGTCGGCGCGCAGTGCCTGCGCGATGCCCGGAGCCTCTCGCTCGAGCACGTCGCGCGTGGCATCGGGGGTCACGTCCCGTGGCGCGAGCCCGGTTCCGCCGGTGGTGAGAACGAGACGGGCCGAGGCGGACAGCTCCGTGATCGCCGCAGCGATCTCGTCGCGCTCGTCGGGGACCACGCGCCGCTCGACCTCGTATCCCTCTGCGCGCAACAGCTCGTCGAGCGTGTCGCCGCTGCGGTCCTCGCGCGTCCCGGCCGCGACCCCGTCCGACACGGTCAGCACCGCGGCTTTCAGAGAACTCGCTCCTTGGTCTTCTCGACGAGGACGACGTCGGCTATCCGCATCTCCTTGTCGACCGCCTTGGCCATGTCGTAGACCGTGAGCGCGGCGACCGACGCAGCCGTGAGCGCCTCCATCTCGACGCCCGTCTGCGCAGTCGTCTCCGCCGACGCGACGATCTCGACCGAATCTTCGCCCACCTCGAGGGTCACCTCGACGTGCGAGAGGGGCAGCGGATGGCACAGTGGGATCAGTTCGCTCGTCCGCTTCGCGGCCATGATCCCGGCGACCTGGGCGGTCGCAAGCGCGTCGCCCTTCGGGAGCTCGCGCAGGATCCGCGCCGTCGCGGCGGCCACCCGCACCTCCGCCCGCGCCACGGCCCGCCGCCGCATCGGTTCCTTGGCGCCGACGTCGACCATGCGGACGGTGCCCGACTCGTCGACGTGCGACAGGTCGTCCATCACGAAGATCGTACGGCGTCGAGGTCGGCGAGCTGTGCCTCGACCCACTCCCGGATGTCGTGCGCGCGCACGTGCTCGCGGATCGCGTCGGCCCGCCGCCGCCGCTCGGCAGGCTCGAGCGTGAGCGCCGTGTAGAGCGCATCCGCCTGGCCGGAGACGTCGATGGGATTCACCGTGAGAGCCCACTCCCCGAGCTCCTCGTGCACGCCGGCGTTCTCGGAGAGGACGAGCACGCCGTCGTGCTCGTTGACGATGAACGCCTCCTTGGCGACGAGGGTGAGGCCGTCGAAGACGGGGTTCGCGAGCAGAACGTCGAACTGCTTGTAGCCGGCGACCGAGCGTGGAAAGTCGTCGGCGATGTCCAGCTCGACCGGTTGCCAGTCGTCGCGGCCGAAGCGGTCGTTCACCTCCCCGGCCGCAGCCTCGACCGCGTGGAGGTACTCGGCGTATTCCCGAATGTCCTGCCGCGAAGGCGCGAGCAGCGCGATCATGCCGACCTTCCCGTGCAATTCGGGGTGCCGCTCGAGCAGCAGCGCGAAGGCGTGAAAGCCGCGCACGATGTTCTTCGAGGGATCCGTCCGGTCCACGCGGAGCACGAGCTGCTCCGGGCGTCGCGCCACGAGAGCCTGCTCGCGCTCGAGCACGGCCGGATCGTCGCGCAACCGGTCGAACTCATTCGGATCGACGCTGATCGGGCGCGCAACGACCCGCGTCGTGCGACCGTCGTGCTCGACCGTCCCCGCACCCCGGTCGACCCGCGCGCCGAGCAGCCGCTCCGCCGAGAGCAGGAACGCTCGCCGCCAGCGCTCGGTGTGAAAGCCGACGACGTCGTTCGCCAGCAGCCCCTCGTGGACGGCCACCCGCTGCTCCGGAGGAAGCGCATGCCAGTAGTCCGGCTCGGGCCACGGGATGTGGAGGAAATGCGACGTGGCGACTTCGGGTCGCGCTTCCCGCACGCGTCGCGGCGCGAGATACAGGTGGTAGTCGTGAAAAAGGACTGCCGCGTCCGGCTCGCGCTCGAGCTCCTCCACCGCCGCAGCTGCCAGCGCCTCGTTGACCGGCACGTACCCGTCGCTCCAGGCCTCGTGGAGCTCAGGCCCGAAGTCGGGTGCGGAGCCAAGGCCCCACAGGTAGTGGTGCAGGAACCAGAGAGTCGGGTTCGCGAGCACGTTGTAGAAGCGGTCGTAGGCGGCCGGATCGTGCGCGACGAGCCGCAGCCTGTACGAGGCGCCGTCCGCCGTCTTCTCGACGAAGGAGCCCGACTGCTCTGCCGCGACCGCCCTGTCCTCCTCCGTCATCGCGCTCGCCACCCAGGTGACGTCGTGGTGTGCGAGCAGGCCGCCGAGGGCCGTGACCACGCCGCCACCCCCGCGGCCCCCCACGCGGCGGCCGTCGGCGTGCCGCGAGTACGAGACCGGCGCGCGGTTGAAGACGACGAGAAGCTTCCGTCGGGACGTTGTCGATGTTGACAACGATCAGGCCGGCCGGCGCAGCCGCTTCACGAACCGCAGGCGCGAGCCGCGCACGCCCGGCTGGGAATGCAGCTCGAACTCGTCCGCGATCGTGCGGATGATCGCGATACCGAGACCGCCCTCCGTAAGCTCCTCGCCCTCGAGCGGCGGCGGCCGGTCCGGGTCGAACCCCTTCCCGTCGTCTACGACCTCGACGGCGAGCGCGTCCGCGGACAGCTCGTACGCAATGGAGACGAATCCCGCGCCGCCGGCGTACGCATGTCGGACCGAGTTCGAGACGGCCTCGGTCAGCGCGAGCTTGAGATCTGCGAGCAGCTCGTCGGGGAGCGCAACGAGGTCGGCGAGGCCGCTGAGCGCGAGCCTGGCGAGCGCGACGTACTCCGCACGTGCAGGCACGCGGAGCCGGACGCTCCGCATCCCCTCGAGCGCCGGGCCCTCCGTCTCGGTCAGTGCCACCTCGCCCATCTCACTCCTCGCGTTTCCCGGAGATTCAGGGATCTAACCCGCCGATTTCTACCACTACGTTCGGCGCCCGCGCCCTGCGTGCCCCGATGTTTATTTGGTGTCTCGCACCTACCCCGCCCGCTGGGAGACCTAACCCGTCGTTTCCACGGGAAAACGAGGCGCCCGAATCCAGCCCTAGACTGAGCGGCGTGTCAGCCGTCTCGCCCGTGCCCGAGCGTCGCCGGTCGCGGCCGGGATCACTCGAGCGTCCCATCAACGCCCGTCTCTATCGCGGGACCTGGCTGCTCGTGGGGCTGCCCCTGCTGCTCCTCGCATTCAGCGTCGCCCAGCCTCCGGCACTGCACTTCCAGGACTTGCCGCCGGCGTTCGACGGGAAGACGGCTGCGGCGATCGCCACTGACCTTGCCTCGAACTATCCGGATCGCCGGCCCGGCTCGGCGGACGCCGGGGGGGCGGCCGCCTGGTTCCACCGCCAGCTCGCGCCGTACGGCTTCGACGTCCGAGCCGACCGCTTCACGGCCACGATCGACGGTCGCCGAACGAAGCTCGTCAACCTCGTGACGGAGAAGCCGGGAACGGGGCTCAACCCGGCGGAGATCATCGTCATGGCGCACCGCGACAACAGCGGCCCCGGCGACGGGCTCAACGACAACGCCTCGGGTACCGCAGCGCTGATCGAGCTGGCCCGCTCCTACGCCCCGAACGCGGCCGCGCAGCGAATCGCGCTTCCGTACACGCTCGTGTTCCTTTCGACTGACGGTGCGGAGAGCGGCGCGCGCGGCGCCGAGCACTTCGCAGCCGAACAGGCGGGGCACGCGAACATCCTCGGGGTCGTCAACCTCGACTCGATCGGCAGTCACGGTGGTCCCCGGCTCGTACTCGGCGCCAACAGCTCACGCTCTCCCTCGCCGGGGCTCGTCGAGACGCTGCGGGCGGCGCTTGCAAAGGAAGGCAACGGCGAGCCGTCGCGTCCGAGCGGGCTTCAGCAGCTCGTCACCCTCGGATTCCCCTTCGACCCGTACGAGCAGGCCCCGTTCGTGAGCCGCGGGATCCCTGCGGTGACGGTCACGACCGCCGGCGCCCGCCCGCTCGACACGCGAGAGGGCCGAACCGGGAAGCTCGATCTCGGGCATCTCGGCGTCGTCGGCCTCGCGACGCAGGACGCGGTGGACGCGATGGAGCAGGGCGTCTCGCTCGCACAGGGCCCAACGAGCTACGTCTTCCTGGGCCAGCGGCTGGTCCGCGGCTGGGCGGTCGAGATCGTCCTGGTTGCGATGCTGGTGCCCTTCCTCGCGGCGGCGGTCGACCTCTTCGCCCGCTGCCGGCGCCGCCGCATCCGGATCGCCCCGGCGCTGCGTAGCTATCGCAGCCGCCTCGGCTTCTGGGCCTGGGTCGGCGCGATCTTCCTCGTCTTCAGAGGGCTCGGGCTCTGGGGAGGCGACGACGGGCAGGTGCCATCCCTGACCTCTGTCTCCTGGCCCGGCGGAGCGCTCCTGGCGCTGGTGCTGCTCGCCGGAGCAGGCTGGCTCGTGGCGCGAAGCCGCCTCCTGCCACGGCGCCCGACCCGGCCGGAGGAGCGGGTCGCGGGCCACAGCGGGGCGCTGCTTGCGCTCGGTGTCGTCGGGCTGCTCGTGGCCGCGACGAATCCGTTCGCGCTCCTCTTCGTGCTTCCGTCGCTCCACGCGTGGCTCTGGCTGCCGCAGGTGCAGACCCGCCATCCGGCTCTGCGAGCAAGCGTCTTCCTGGCGGGGCTTCTCGGCCCCTGCTACCTCGTCTGGTCCTTCGCCACGCATTACGACCTCGGCTGGGACGCGCCGTGGTACATCGCGAAGCTCTTCGCCGTCGGCTACGCATCGCTGCCGCTCTTCGTGATCGGCCTGGCCTGGCTCGCCGCCGCGGGCCAGCTCGTCGCGCTCGCCGCGGGACGTTACGCCCCGTATCCGGCGCCGAGCGAGCGTCCGCGCCGCGGCCCGCTGCGCGAGCTCATCCGCACGCTGGTCTTCGCGCCGCGCCGCCGCGCCCCCACGGGCGAGGCGCGTCGCGCGGTCAACCAGTAGCGAGGCGCAGCCAACGGACGGTCGAGCCGGCCGCAAGCTCGCCGTTTCCACGTGGAATGTGGACGAGCGCATCCGCGGCCCCCGAGCGGACGATCATGTGCGACTCCTGGCCGGTGACCGGCTCCAGCACGAGCGCATCGCCGTCGAACCGCGAGCGGGCGCGCACGAACTCGTCGCGCTCCTCGTTGCGCCGAAGGCCGACCGCGAGCCGCCCCGGCTCGAACCGAGGCAGCGGATCCGCAAGGCCCTGGAGGGCGCGCAGCGCAGGCTTGACGAAAAGCTCGCAGCCGACGAGTGCCGACACGGGGTTTCCCGGCAGCCCGAAGACGAGCGTGTCGCCCCGCGTGCCGAAGGAGACCGGCTTGCCCGGCTTGATCGACACGCGCCAGAAGACCTCCTCGACACCGAGCCCGCGCTCGGCCGCCCGGACGAGATCGTGCTCGCCGACGGAGACGCCGCCCGAGGTGACGAGGACGTCGGCCGTCAGTCCACGCTCGAGCGCCTCCCGTAGCGCTGTCTCGTCGTCCGCGACCGCCGGCTCGTGCAGCACCTCGACGCCCAGGGCCGCCAGCGAGGCGGCGAGCATGACGCCGTTCGTCTCGTAGATCTGCCCCGGACCAAGCGGCTCGCCGGGAACGACGAGCTCGCTACCGGTGGCGAGCACGGCGACGCGCGGACGGCGGGCGCACGCCAGTTCGGCGACGCCTGACGCCGCGGCCGCGGCGAGGCGCGCCGGCGTGAGCGCCCCACCGGCCGGTACCACCACCTCCCCGGCGGCGACATCACCTCCCCGTGGACGGACGTGTGCACCGGGACCGACGGCCTGCGCGATCTCCACGTCGTTGTCGTATCGGACAACGTTTTCGATAGGGACAACGGCGTCGGCGCCTTCCGGCACGACCGCCCCCGTCGAGATCGCCGCGGCAGAGCCGGGCTCGAGCCGCTCCCCGGACGGCCGTCCCGCTGCGGACTCCCCGGCGATCCGCAGCTTCCCGGGCAGATCGGCCGCACGCACGGCGAAACCGTCCATGGCAGAGCTCGCGAACGGCGGGAGGTCGACCCCGGCCACCACGTCCTCCGCGCTGACGCGCCCGGCGGCCGCGGCGATGGGAACGGGCTCCGAGGCCAGCGGGTGAGCGTGTCTCAGCACCTGCTCCTGCGCCTCTTCGAGATTGAGTAGCGAAGCCACCGTGAGCACATACGGTACGTAGTCGTGAGGCCAGGAGACGTAGTCGCCGGGCGCTACCGGCTGGACGAGCTGCAAGGCCACGGGCCGATGTCCGAGGTCTGGCGGGCGCACGACGACACCCTCGACCGGACGGTCGCGCTGAAGATGCTCTCGCCGACCGCCGACCTGGGCCGGTTCCGCCGCGAGGCGCAGGCCCTCGCGGCGCTCACGCACGAGAACGTCATGCGGGTCTACGACTACGGTGAGGACGAGGCCGGGCCGTTCATGGCGCTCGAATGGCTGTCGGGCGGGACGCTCGAGGATCGCCTGCGGCAAGGGCCGCTGCCGCCCGCCGAAACCCGGCGCGTGGCAGAGCGCATGGCGGCGGGGCTCGCGCATCTCCACGCCCGAGGCCTCGTCCACCGGGATCTCAAGCCGGCGAACGTGCTCTTCGACGAAGAGGGCCGGCCGAAGCTCGGGGACTTCGGGCTGGCGCGACGCACGGCAGGTGCGGGGACCCTGACCGAGGCCGGGACCGTGATGGGCACCGCCGCGTACCTCTCGCCCGAACAGGCGGGCGGCGAGACCGCCGGGCCGGCGAGCGACGTCTACTCGTTCGGCGTGATCCTGTTCCGGATGCTGACGGGCGCGTTGCCGTTCGTGGCCGACGAGCCCCTCGCCCTCATGAACATGCATCGGCACGCGACTCCGCCCGCGGTCGAGGAGCTGCAGCCCGACGCGCCCCGGGATCTCGCCGCTCTTGCGGCCGCAGCTCTGAGCAAGGATCCCGCACGACGGCCGCCGGACGGGGACGCGTTGCTGGCGGCTCTCGGCGATGCGCCCACGATCC
>JAICLM010000077.1 GCA_025927435.1 Thermoleophilia bacterium
CGCCTGGGCGCTCGACGAGCTGCGGCGGCGTGACCTCGCCGGGACGTCGCTCGACCTCTCCGCGATCGCGCTCGAGGCGCTCGAGCGCTGGCGTGCCGAGCCCGACTACATCGCGGGAGAGGTGCTGCCCGAGCCGCCGGAATCGGCGCTGCTCACGGGAGAGACGGGAATCCTGCTCGTCGCCTGCCTGCTCGGCCATCCGCTTGAACACGACCTCCGGCCCCGCATCCGCGCGAACCTCGCCAACGAGGCCGAGGACCTGATGTGGGGCACCCCGGGAACGCTCGTCGCGGCCGCCGCGATTGGCTGGGACGACCTGGCGCGGGAATCGGCCGACGCGCTCGCGTCCCGCCGAGACGGGGACGGGCTGTGGACGCAGCGGCTGTGGGGCACGAGCTTCCGCGGGATCGGCACCGTCCACGGGCTCGCAGGGAACGTGCTGGCGCTGCTCCAGGTCGACGATCCGCGCAACGACGCACTTCGCGCGAAGTCCGCGGCCGCGCTCTCACGCGTGGCGACGCTCGAGGACGGCCTCGCCAACTGGAGCAGCGAGGGCAAGCTCCAGTGGTGCGCCGGCGCACCGGGAGTCGTCTCCGCCGCCCGCGACTACCTCGACGAGGAGCTCCTGCTCGCCGGCGCCGAGCTCGTCTGGCGAGCGGGCGCACCCGGAGCCGAGAAAGGCCACGGGATCTGCCACGGCACCTCGGGCAACGGCTTCGCGCTGCTCGCCGCGTTCGAGCGGACGCGGGACGAGCTGTGGCTCGAGCGCGCGCGCCGCTTCGCGATGCACGCGCTTGCCCAGGCCGCCCGCATGCCGGGGCGCTACTCGCTCTTCACGGGCGGTGTCGGAACCGCGCTCTTCGCCGCCGCCTGCCTCGAGGGCGACGCGCGCTATCCGGTCCTGGAGCGGCGCTAGGTCTGGAGCGGACCACGTACGATCGCGCCCGATGGACGAACGCCTCGAGCGCTACGCGGAACTGGCCGTCCGCGTCGGCGCGAACGTGCAGTCGGGGCAGGAGGTCTTCCTGCACGGACTGGTTGAGCACGCCGAGCTCTTGCGCGCTTTGACGCGGCAGGCGTACCGCGCCGGCGCGTCCTACGTGAATGTCGTCTACAGCGACCAGCACGTCCGGCGAGCGATGATCGAGCTCGGACCGGACGAGGCGCTCACCTATTCGCCCGAGTGGCTGAAGACGCTGACGCGCGCAAACGCGGGCAACGCGATGCTCGGGACGTCGGGAAACCCGGAGCCGGAGCTGCTGGCCGACCTCGACGGCGAGCGCGTCGGTCGGGCGACTCAGTTCGAGCTGTCGGAGATCCGCCGCCAGCAAAGCGTGGACAACAGCGTCAACTGGTGCGGGGTCGGGGCGCCGACCGAGGGGTGGGCGCACGAGGTGCTGGGCGAGCCCGACGTCGAGCGCCTCTGGGAGCTCGTCGCCTTCTGCTTCCGGCTCGACGAGCCGGATCCCGTCACCGCATGGCGCGAGCATCTCGACCGCCTCGACGCGCGAGCCGCCGCGCTCACCGAGCTCCGGCCCGACGCGCTTCGATACCGCGGTCCCGGCACCGACTTCACCGTCGGCCTCCTGCCGAGCGCGCGCTGGGGCAGCGCCCGCTTCCGCACTGCGTCCAGGATCGACTACGTCGCCAACATGCCGACGGAGGAGATCTTCGTCACCCCGGATTCCCGGCGCGCCGAGGGCTCGCTGCGCTCGAGCATGCCCCTCAGCCTCGGCGGGCGGCTCATCCGGGACCTCCGGCTCAGGTTCGAGGACGGCCGGATCGTTCAGGTCGAGGCCGAGACGGGTGCGGACATCGTCCGCAGTCATCTCGCCACCATCGAGAACGCCGACCGCCTCGGCGAGCTCGCCCTCGTGACGAAGGAGTCGCGGGTCGGCCAGACCGGGAAGCTCTTCTACAACACGCTGTTCGACGAGAACGCCACGTGCCACATCGCGTACGGCTTCGGTCTTCCGTACTCCTTCGACGGCGAGCCCGACGAGGGGATGAACGTCTCGAACATCCACGTCGACTTCATGGTCGGCGGCCCGGAGCTCGAGGTCGACGCGCTCCTGGCCGACGGCACCGAGGTCCCGCTCATCCGCGACGAGGAGTGGCAGCTCGCCGCGTAGCTGGGGGCAGCTGCTGGGCGAGCCGGGTGCGGCGCCCGAGCCCGAGGAGGAGGGCGGGGGCCGCTTCTTCTCGCGTCTCCGCGACTCGCTGTCCAAGTCGCGCCGCGCGCTGACCGGTGAGCTCGCCGCCGCTGCGTCCTTCGATCCGGGCGACGACGCGGACTGGGAGCGGCTCGAGGAAGCTCTCATCGCCGGAGACGTCGGCGTCCGCGCGACGGCCGAGCTCGTGCGGCGCCTGGAGGCGCGCGGCGAGCTCGCGGATCTGAACGGCGCGTTGGCCGAGGAGGTGACCGAGCTCTTCGGCGAGGCTCCCGTCCTCGACGTCGCCCACGACCCGGCCGTGATCCTCGTGGTCGGGGTCAACGGCACGGGCAAGACCACGACGATCGGCAAGCTCTCGGCGAGGCTCGCCGAGCACGGCCGCTCGGTCGTCGTCGCCGCCGCCGACACGTACCGGGCGGCGGCGGAGGAGCAGCTAGAGATCTGGGCACAACGTGCCGGCGCGGACTTCGTCGGCTCGGAGCGCGGCTCCGATCCGGCCGCTGTCGCCTACGACGCGGTCGAGGCAGCGGTCGCGCGCGGCCGCGACGTGGTCGTGGTCGACACCGCCGGCCGTCTCCACACGCAGACGAACCTGATGGAAGAGCTCGCGAAGGTGCGCCGGGTGCTCGCCGGCCGGCTAGAGGGAGCGCCGCACGAGACGCTGCTCGTCGTCGACGCGACGACCGGCCAGAACGGCGTTCAGCAGGCGCGCCTTTTCGGCGATGCGGTCGGCGTCACGGGAGTCGTGCTGACGAAGCTCGACGGCTCCGCGAAAGGCGGTGTCGCAGTCCCGATCGCCTACGAGCTCGGCCTGCCGGTGAAGCTCGTCGGCGTCGGTGAGGCGCTCGAGGATCTCCAGCCGTTCGACCCGCGCGACTACGCCCGCGCGCTCGTCGCCGGCTGAGGGTCGAGCCGCTCTAGTCGTCCGGGGTGATCTTGACGATGTAGCCGCGGATCGGGTTCTCCGTCTCGATCGCGATCTCCACCTTGTACCTGCCTGCGGGCGCGCCCTGTTCCTTCGCGTTGTCCCAGGCGTGCTCGAAAGCCGACCCCAGATTCCCGCCCTTGCCCTTGTAGCACTTGTCGTCGAAGTCGTTCATGCCGAGTCTCCTCTCTCTCCGGGGAGACCCTACTCCTGCGCCGGTGCCATGCCTAGGCGAGCTGGGCCGCCCATCCCGCGCCGACGACGTTCCCCTTGCACTCGTAGACCGCCTGCGCCTGGGCCGCCACGCCTGCTGCCTCCGACGATCCGGCCTCTCGCAGGACGCGCGCGAGTGCGAGCAGTGCCGTCGCCTGCAGCTCGAGGAAGTCGGTGGGCGCCGCAAGCTCGACCGCGTCGCGGGCAAGTCGCTCCGCCTCGGCCGTCCCGTCCGCAGACGCCTTGACCTGGGCGAGTGCAACCCGCCACATCACCTGGGTGACGATGTCGTCCTCCCAGACATGAGACCGTGCGAACTGCGCGATCTTCTCGGCCTCGGCGAAGCGATTCCCCTGCGCGAGCGCTGCGGCGAGATAGGCCGCGATGGTCGGCCGAAGGTGCATGTCGCCGATCTCTTCGAACATGCGGTACCCGGTGCGGAGCTCGCGCTCGGCAGCTTCGACGTCTCCGGCCAGCAGCTCGATCGCCGCACCGTCCATGGCCCGGAGTGCTCGGTTTTGCGTCATGCCCAGCTCGTCCCAGAGAGCTCGCGCTCGCGACCACTCCGTGCGCGCCTCGCCGAACTCTCCGCGCATGGCGAGCAGCACCCCCAGTGAGCTGAGGATCGAGGCGGTGAGCAGCCGGTCGTCTTCGCTCTCGCGCAGGAAGAGATGAGCCCTTCCGATCGCGTCGTCGACCGGCGTCGGCCCGAGCTGGATCGCCTGGACGAGGAATCCCGCGGCGCGTGCGACCTCGCGGGTGTCTCCCGCGCGCCGGGCGTGCTCGAGCGCGTGTTCGAGTGCGGCCGCGCGTTCGCTCCAGCGACACGCATTGACCGGCGGCTCGCTCTTCAAATGCCACGCCCTCGCGACTCCGGCGTCGTCACCGAGCGCCTCGAGAGTCGGAATCGCCTCCTCGGCGATGCGCGTGACCTCGGCCCCCGGCGTCTCCGCGTTCGTGAAGATCCGGAAGAACTCCCGCTCGATGAGCGTGCGCAGCTCGAGCTGCCGGTTCCCGTCGGAACGCGCGAGGTCCAGTGCTTCCTCGAGCGCGCCTTCGGCCTCCGCGAACGAGCCGGAGCGCATGAGAGCGACCGCCAGCTCGAGGAGGGCGAATCCACGCGTAGGGCTCGTCCGCGGCAACAGCGCGACCCCGCGCTCGAGGAGGTTGACCGCGGCCGGTATGTCTTCGCGGGCCGACGCCTGGCAGCCGGCCGCCGTGAGCAGCTCGCCCGCGCGCTCGCCCAGCGATCGGGCGTGGTCGTCGAGCAATCCGAGCTCGTCGCGGTAGCGGTACGCCTGCTCCAGGTGGTAGCCGTGGAGCTCTTCCGGGGTGTCGCGCAGCTCCAGCCAGGCAGCGAATCGCTCGTGGAGGTCGGCGCGCGTGCGCTTGGGGATCCCGGCGTACGCCGCGTCCCTGATCAGCGCGTGCCGAAAGCGGAAGCCGTCTTGCCCCGGGACGCTCGACACCGCGGGCTCGACGAGCTCCCGGCGCACGAGCCCCAGCAGCGTCGCCCCGAGCGTCTCGTCGCCCCCGTCGAGGGCTGCGACTGCGCTCGGCCAGAACTCCTTGCCGACGACCGCCGCTCGCTGGAGCACCTCGCGCTCCGCCGGCTCGAGACGGTCGAGCCTCGCAGTGAGGAGGGCCTGGATCGTCGGCGGCAGCGTGACGAGCTCGGCGACGGCGCGAGCTTCGTCGGCGAGCATCGCGACGAGCTGCTCGGTGTAGAGCGGATTTCCCTGCGCGACCTCGGTGACGCGGCCGCGGAGCTCCGGCGAGAGGATCCCGCCGGCGTCGAGCGCGTCGAGCAGCTGCGTCGCTTCCCCCTGCGAGAGCGGCTCGAGGCGGACATGGACGCCCTCCCACTGCGGCCGTTCCTCGAGCAGCTCGGGGCGCGCCACGCAGAGGAGGAGGATCGGGGCGTCACGGCTCCAGCGGCTCACGTGCTCGACGAGGTCGAGCAACGTCGGCTCGGCCCAGTGGACGTCCTCCAGCACGACGAGCAGCGGCCGGTCGCGCGCGAGGGCCTCGAAGAGCCGTCGCACCGCCCAGAAGAGCTCCTCCGGGGGAGCGGTCCCGCGTCCGCCGAGCACGCGGAGACGCTCGATCACGAGGGTGCCGTCGGGGTCGCCGGTCATCGCTTCCGCCACGGCCTCCTCTCCGCCGAGGCGCTGGATCAGCTCGGTCAGCGGCAGGAAGGTGATCCCGTCGCCGTAGGCAAGGCACCGTCCCGCGGCGACCGTCGCGTATCCGCCGACCTCGGCCACGAGCTCCGACACGAGCCGCGTCTTGCCGACTCCGGCCGTCCCGATCACCGTCACCAGCCGGCACTCCCGGCGCTCCGCGCTCGCGGTCAGGCCGTCCCTGAGCACGCCGAGCTCGCGGCTGCGCCCGACCAGGGGCGTGTCCCAGCGGCGGGCGAACGAATCCGCGCCGGCGACGGCGCCGAGCACACGCCAGGCCTCGACGGGAGCCCGCTTGCCCTTCGCCTCGACCGGGCTCACGGCCTCGAGGCGCGTGGCGTGGCGGACGAGCCGCTCGGTCACGCTGCCGATCAGGATGCCGCCGCCCGTGGCCGCCTCCTCGAGCCGTTTCGCCGTATTGACCGCGTCGCCCGTCGCGAGGGTCGCGACCCCGTCGCCTGTCACGACCTCCCCGGTGTTGATGCCGATGCGGATCCGCAGCTCGGGCACGTCGCGTTCGGCGAGGGAGGAGTTCAGCCGCCCGATCGCGCTCTGCATCTCGAGCGCGGCTCGGACCGCCCGGAGGGCGTCGTCCTCGTGGGCCTGCGGGAGCCCGAAGACGGCCATCACGGCGTCGCCGACGAACTTCTCCACGGTGCCGCCGTGCCGCTCGAGCGCCGCCTGCATCTCCTCGTACCACCGGCCCATCAGCTCGCGCAGAGGCTCCGGATCGAGCCGCTCTCCGAGCGCGGTCGAATCCGCCAGGTCGCAGAAGAGGACGCTGACGGTCTTCCGAGCGGAGGCTGCAGAAACCATGTCTGCAGTGTGACCTCAGGGCTGGCCGGTTTCCAGCACGGCTACCCTGCGGCCGATGTTCGACGCGCTCAGCGAAAACCTCCAGAGCGCCCTCGGCGACCTCCGCGGGCGCGGCGTCCTCGACGAGGAGGCGATCTCCCGCGCCATGCGCGAGGTGCGTCTCGCGCTGCTCGAGGCCGACGTCAACTTCGGCGTCGTCAAGGAGTTCGTCGCCCAGGTGCGCGAGCGCGCGCTCGGCGAGGACGTGCGGAAGAGCCTCACACCCGGCCAGCAGGTCGTGAAGATCGTCCACGAGGAGCTGACCGAGCTCCTCGGCTCCTCCGACTCCCGGCTCGCGTTCTCGCAGCGACCGCCGACCACGATTCTGCTCGCGGGCCTGCAGGGCTCGGGCAAGACGACCGCGGCCGGCAAGCTCGCGCTCCTCCTCCAGAATGAGGGCAAGAAGCCGGCGCTCGTGGCCGCCGACCTGCAGCGCCCGGCCGCGATCGACCAGCTCGTCCAGCTCGGCGCGCAGGTCGGCGTCCCGGTCTACGCCGACGAGCGCAGCGACCCGGTCAACGCCGTCCGCGACGGGATCGAGAGCGCGCGCGCCGAGGAACGCGACGTCGTGATTCTCGACACCGCAGGCCGCCTCCACGTCGACGAGGAGCTGATGAAGGAGCTCGCCGCGGTCCGGCGCGAGGCGAAGCCGACGAACGTCCTGCTCGTCCTCGACGCGATGACCGGTCAGGAGGCCGTCAACGTCGCACAGGCGTTCCAGGAGCAGATCGACTTCGACGGCGTCGTGCTCACGAAGCTCGACGGGGATGCCCGCGGCGGCGCAGCGCTCTCGGTGCGCGCGGTCACCGGCCGTCCGATCAAGCTCGCCTCGGCGGGTGAGAAGCTCGCCGACCTCGACTGGTTCCACCCCGACCGGATGGCGTCACGGATCCTCGGCATGGGCGACGTGCTCACGCTGATCGAGCGCGCCGAGTCGGCGATCGAAGAGGACGAGAAGGAAGAGCTCGAGCGCCGGATGATGAAGGGCGAGTTCACGTTCGACGACTTCCTCTCGAGCTACAAGATGATCCGCCGCATGGGGCCGCTCCAGGGCGTGCTCAAGATGATCCCCGGCCTCGGCAAGCAGCTCGAGGGCCTCGACCAGGTGGACGAGAGCCAGCTCAAGCGCGTCGAGGCAGTCATCCTCTCGATGACGCCGCACGAGCGCCGCGTGCCGCACGTCATCGACGCCTCGCGCCGCAAGCGGATCGCTGCCGGCTCCGGCACGACGGTCGAGCACGTGAACCAGCTCCTCGAGGCCCGGAAGCAGATGGCGAAGATGATGAAGCTCGTCGGATCGGGCAAGATGCCGCAGTTGCCCGGAATGGCGGCGGGAGCGCCTACCATCGTCGGGTCGAAGCCCAAGCCGAGTGCGACTCGCAAGGCGAGCAGCAAGCGGAAGAAGAAGAAAGCGAGAAGGTAACGGATGGCAGTCAAGTTGAGGCTGACGCGGGTCGGCTCGAAGAAGAACCCGATCTACCGCGTCGTCGCGGCCGATTCGCGCTCGCCGCGCGACGGCAAGTTCATCGAGATCGTGGGCCGCTACAACCCGCAGACCGATCCGTCTCTCATCGACCTCGACGAGGAGAAGGTGCGCGGCTGGCTCGAGAAGGGCGCGCAGCCGACCGAGTCGGTGGCGAAGCTCCTCAAGGCCCAGGGCATCCAGTAGCCGTGGCGGAGCTCGTCGCCGAGCTGGCGCGCAGGCTCGTCGACGAGCCCGGCGCCGTGCGCGTCGAGGAGTTCGAGGACGAGGACGGCACGCTCGTGCTCCGGCTGCACGTCGCCGAGGACGACATCGGCAAGGTGATCGGCCGGCAGGGCCGGCTCGCCCGAGCCCTGCGGACGATCGTCCGCGCCGGCGGCGTCGAAGCGGGACGACGGCTCCAGCTCGAGATCGCCGACTGATGCCGCCGGTCGCGGCGCTGTACGACATCCACGGCAACCTCGCCGCGCTCGAGGCCGTCCTCGCGGAGGTGCCCGAAGACGCGACCATCCTTGTCGGCGGCGATGTGGTCGCGGGCGGCGAGCAGCCGGGCCGGACGCTGGAACGGCTGCGCGCGCTCGGTGACCGCGTCCTCTGGCTGCGGGGGAACGCCGACCGCGAGCTGTATCCCGGCGAGGAGGGGTTGGCGCCGCCCGGCGCGCTCGACTCGACCCGCGAGGCGTTGAGCGAGGAGCAGATCGAGTTCCTGCACGCGCTGCCCGAGACGCAGACCGTCGACGACGTCCTCTACTGCCACGCCTCGCCGCGCAACGACGTCGACATCTTCACCGAGCGCACGCCGGTCGACCGGATCGCCTTCCTCTTCGACGGCCTCGACGTCGGGACGGTCGTCTGCGGGCACACCCATACGCAGTACGAGCGCGAGGTCGAGGGGATCCGGCTCGTCAACGCGGGCAGCGTCGGCATGCCGTACGAGGAGGAGCCCGGCGCGTACTGGCTGCTCGACCTCGTCCACCGGCGGACGCCGTACGAGGGCGCCGAGCTGAAGGCGTCACGCGAGGAAGCAGTTTCAGAGTTCACCGAACGTGGGCTCTGATCTGGTGACGGTCGGACGGGTCGGGAAGCCGCA
>JAICLM010000070.1 GCA_025927435.1 Thermoleophilia bacterium
GATGGCGCCGTTTTCGACGTGTGCGTGCGGGACTGCGAGAGCCGGTGCCGGTCTGCGAGGTAAAGAGGCTGTGAACAATCCTCGCGCCGCCTCGTGGGGTCGGGGGGCTGGGCTACCATGGGATCACCTTCGACCAAGCGTCAGCTACGGAGACGGGCGCGGCCGCAGTGGCCGTTCCCGGATGGTCTAGGAAAGGAGGGTCGAGGGAAGTTGTTCGAACGCTTTACAGAACGGGCTCGACAGGTCGTCGTCCTGGCCCAGGACGAGGCGCGGGCGCTCAAGCACAACTACATCGGCACGGAGCACATCCTCCTGGGCCTGCTTCGCGAGGAGGAGGGTCTCGCCGCACGCGTGCTGGAGTCCTTGGACATCACCGTCGAGGAGGTCCGGGCGCAGGTCGCCCGCATCGTCGGCCAGGGTGACGAGGTCACCACCGGCCAGATCCCGTTCACGCCTCGCGCGAAGAAGGTGCTCGAGCTCGCGCTCCGCGAGGCCCTTTCCCTCGGCCACAACTACATCGGCACCGAGCACATCCTGCTCGGCCTCGTGCGCGAGAACGAAGGCGTGGCCGCACGGATCCTGCTCGACTTCGACGCCGACGCCGAGAAGATCCGCAACGAGATCATCCGCATGCTCTCGGGCCCCGGCCGCCGCCAGGCGGGCGCCGGCGGTGGGCCGGGCGGCGAGAAGTCGAAGTCCTCGAAGCTGCTCGACCAGTTCGGCCGGAACTTCACGAAGCAGGCACAGGAGGGCAAGCTCGACCCGGTCGTCGGCCGCCAGACGGAGATCGAGCGGATCATGCAGATCCTCGCCCGCCGCCAGAAGAACAATCCGGTGCTGATCGGCGAGCCGGGCGTAGGCAAGACCGCCATCGTCGAGGGTCTCGCCCAGCGCATCTCCTCGAACCAGGTGCCCGAGATCCTCAAGGGCAAGCAGATCTACTCGCTCGACCTCGCAGCGCTCGTCGCCGGCTCGAAGTACCGCGGCGAGTTCGAAGAGCGCCTCAAGAAGGTCATGAAGGAGATCCAGCAGCGCGGCGACATCGTCTTGTTCATCGACGAGCTCCACAACCTCGTCGGCGCGGGCGCGGCCGAGGGTGCGATCGACGCGGCGTCGATCCTCAAGCCGGCGCTGGCGCGCGGCGAGCTGCAGACCATCGGCGCGACGACACTCGACGAGTACAGAAAGTACCTCGAGCGCGACGCCGCTCTCGAGCGCCGCTTCCAGCAGGTGCGCGTCGAGGAGCCGTCCGTCGACGACTCGGTGCAGATCCTGCGGGGCCTCCGCGACCGCTACGAGGCGCACCACCGCGTCACGATCACGGACGAGGCGCTCAAGTCCGCTGCCGAGCTCTCCGACCGCTACATCCAGGACCGCCATTTGCCCGACAAGGCGATCGACCTGATCGATGAGGCCGCCTCGCGGCTCCGCATCAAGTCGATGTCCGCTCCGCCGCGCTACCGCGAGCTCGAGGACGAGATCGAGCGGGTGCGCAAGGAGAAGGAAGCGTCGATCGAGAACCAGGAGTTCGAGAAGGCCGCCTCCCTCCGCGACAAGGAGCGAAAGCTCACGCAGAAGAAGCGGGAGCTCGAGGAGCAGTGGCGCACCTCCGAGAACCAGGAGGAGCAGCCGCAGGTCGGCGAGGAAGAGATCGCCGACATCGTCTCGATGTGGACGGGCATCCCCGTCTTCAAGCTCACCGAGGCGGAGTCCGCGCGCCTCGTTCGCATGGAGGAGGAGCTGCACAAGCGCGTCATCGGCCAGGAAGAGGCGATCGTCGCGGTCGCGAAGTCGATCCGCCGTGCCCGCGCGGGCATCAAGGATCCGAAGCGTCCGACCGGCAGCTTCATTTTCTTGGGCCCGTCCGGCGTGGGCAAGACCGAGCTCGCGCGCACCCTCGCCGAGTTCCTGTTCGGCGACGAGGACGCGATGATCCAGGTCGACATGTCGGAGTACATGGAGAAGCACTCCGTGTCCCGGCTCGTCGGCTCGCCCCCGGGCTACATCGGCTACGACGAGGGCGGCCAGCTCACCGAGGCCGTGCGGCGCAAGCCGTACTCGGTGCTCCTGCTCGACGAGATCGAGAAGGCACATCCCGACGTGTTCAACATCCTCCTCCAGATCCTCGAGGAGGGGAAGCTGACCGACGCCCAGGGGCGCCGCGTCGACTTCCGCAACGCGATCGTGATCATGACCTCGAACCTCGGGGCGGCTCAGATCTCCAAGAACACGGGCTTCGGCTTCACGGTCGGCGACGAGTCCGGGCTCTCGTACGACGAGATGAAGGGCCGCGTAATGGGCGAGCTGAAGAAGGTCTTCCGGCCCGAGCTGCTCAACCGGATCGACGAGATCATCGTCTTCCACAAGCTCTCGAAGGAAGAGATCATGTCCATCGTCGACCTCCAGCTGAGGCGCCTGCGCGAGCAGATGGCCACGCACGACGTTTCGATCGAGCTGACCGAGGACGCGAAGGAGCTGCTCGTCGACAAGGGCTACGACCCGGCGATGGGCGCCCGGCCGCTGCGTCGCGCGATCCAGCGCGAGATCGAGGATCCGCTCGCCGACTTCGTGCTCGGGCGGGAACTCGAGCCGGGCTCCACGATCCTTGTCGGGCGCACGCGCAACGAGGACGGTGAGCCGGGCGACGAGGTGGACATCACCTTCATCCCGGGCGAGGTCACGCCCGAGAAGGTGACGGTGCCGCCCGAGGAGCCCGTGGCCTCGAGCGACGACGCCGAAGAGCCGGCCAGCGAAGAGGAATAGGCGCGGGGGCGGCGCGAGCCGTCCCCCGCGACCCTTGCTGGGCCCTCCCGGGGCGGCTTTTACATGCGCTTGACAGTGAAGTGCAGCCGTGAACCACCTGAAAGGGGAGGAATCAAGCACCCCCGCCGGAGGATGATCTCCGCATAGAGCACAACCTCGGATGAGCCCCGATGCGGCGGGGGCTCCCGAGTCCCTCCCTCGAAGCAACGGAAGCGGCCCCACTCGGCGGGGCCGCTTCTGTTTTCTGGCTCGCGGGTGCGGCGCACCCGCTCGCCGGGGAGGGAACTCCGCCGCCAGGAGAGCGCGGTCTCCCGGCTGCTCCGTGCAGTTGTCTGTTGCCCGCCCGCTGAGGCCGCTTCGCGGCGTTTGCGGGAGCGGGACTGGCTCCGGCCAAGCCGGCTTCGCCTGGCTTAGCCTCGGCGTAACTGCGCTGGCACGAAGTTGCTCGGATCGCGTCACGTTCGCGTCCGGCTGCGGCCGTAGGGTTGACTCGTGGCGAAGACGGCGGCCGTGCAGTTCAGCTGCACCGAGTGCGGCTATACCGCCGGGCGTTGGTTCGGCAAGTGCCCGGGCTGCTCGGCGTTCGGGACACTCGTTGAGGAGGTCGTCGGGCAGGTCGCCCAGTCTCAGGCGCCGCCGAAGCCGCTGTTGCGGCTCGTCGATGTGGAGGCGGCCGAGGCAGCGCGGATCTCGACCGGGGTGCCGGAGCTCGATCGCGTCCTCGGCGGCGGGCTCGTTCCGGGCTCGCTCGTGCTGCTCGGTGGCGAGCCGGGGGTGGGGAAGTCGACGTTGTTGCTGACCGCTCTCGCGGCCATCTCCCGAGACCGGCGGGCGCTGCTCGTGACCGGCGAGGAGTCCGTAGCGCAGGTCAAGTTGCGCGCCGAGCGGCTGGGCGGCGCCGAGGCGGTGGAGGTCCTCGCGGAGACCGAGCTGGAGACGGTTTCCCAGACGCTCGAGGCTGAGCGGCCGGACGTCTGCGTGATCGACTCGGTGCAGACGCTCTACGCGTCGGAGCTCGGCTCGGCGCCCGGCTCGGTCGCTCAGGTGCGCGAGGCGGCCGCTCGGCTGCTGCGCGTGGCGAAGGAGTGCGGCGTGGCGACGATTCTCGTCGGGCACGTGACGAAGGACGGCTCGGTCGCGGGGCCGCGGGTGCTCGAGCACCTCGTCGACTGCGTCCTGCAGTTCGAGGGCGACCGATACCACGCTCACCGTGTGCTGCGCGCGGTGAAGAACCGTTTCGGCTCGACGAACGAGCTCGGCGTCTTCGAGATGACCGGAGTCGGGCTCGTCGGCGTACCGGATCCCTCCGAGGTCTTCGGCCGCACCGTCCCGGGCGAGCCGGGAGCCGCGGTTGCCTGCGCTCTCGAGGGGACGCGCCCGATCCTGCTCGAGATCCAGGCGCTCGTCGCGCAGAGTGAGCTCGCCATGCCGCGGCGCGTGGCCACTGGAGTCGACCCCAAGCGGCTCGCGATGATCGTCGCCGTTCTCTCGCGCCACGCGAAGGTGGCGCTCGGCCAGGCCGACGTCTTCGTCAACGTGGCCGGCGGCGTCCGCATCGACGAGCCCGGCGCCGACCTCGCCGTGGCACTTGCAATCGCCTCGGCCGCGCGGCGGGTGCCGGTGAAGACGGGCGTCGCGGCCTTCGGCGAGATCGGTCTCACGGGACGGCTGCGCCCCGCGGCGCAGGCCGAGCGGCGGCTGGAGGAGTGCGGGAAGCTCGGCCTCTCGGCCATCCTCGCCCCAGTCGGCACGGTCGCGACTGGCAAAATCGCGGTCGAGGCCGCAGAGACACTGCGGCAGGCGATCAAGGCAGGGCTGGATGGCGACCGACCCGAAAGAGACGACTGAGCGCAAGCCCGATCACCGCCTGGGCGACCTCGGCTTCACACGCATCCCCTCGGAGGAGGATCCGCGCCGCAAGAACCCGGAGCTTCTAGCCGCGATCGCCAAGATCGCGCCCGGCACGGGGCTCCGTGACGCCGTCGACGACGTGATCCGCTCCCACGAGGGCGCGCTCATCGTCGTGGGCGACCCGAACGAGCTCTCGTTCCTCTATTCCGGCGGCATCCGGCTCGACGCACCGTTCCGGCCGCAGCTCCTCTACGAGCTCGCCAAGATGGACGGCGCCATCATCGTCGACGAGGCGGTGAAGCGGCTTGCTTGGGCGAACGTCCAGCTGATGCCGGACCCGACGATTCCCTCGAACGAGACGGGCACGCGCCATCGGACTGCCGAACGCGTCGCGAAGCAGACCGGCGCTCTCGTCGTCTCGGTGTCGCAGCAGCGGGAGACGGTCACGATCTTCGTCGGGCCGGCGCGATACCAGCTCGACCCGGTGGCCGACGTGCTCGCGAAGACGAACCAGGCCCTCGGGACGCTCGACACGTACCGCCAGCGGCTCGAGCAGGTGCTGACGCGCCTGACAGCGCTCGAGTTCCAGAACGCCGTCGTGCTCGACGACGTGCTCGTCGTGCTGCAGCGCGCGGAGATGACGTCGCGCATGGCCCAGCGAATCACCCGCGATTGCGTCGAGCTGGGGAGCGAAGGCCGCATGATCCGGCTCCAGCTCGAGGAGCTCGTGGGCGACGTGCCGAGGGAGCGCGACGCGATCGTCCGCGACTACAACGTCCTCGGCGCCGGCGATGAAGGGACCGTTGCGCTTGCCCAGCTGGCGGCGCTCTCGTACCAGGAGCTGCTCGAGTTCGGCCGGCTCGCCGAGGTGCTCGGGTACGACCGCGGCGTCAATCCGCTCGACCAGACCGTCGCACCGCGCGGCTACCGCACCCTCTCTCACATCCCTCGGCTCCCGGAGCCGCTCGTCCGGCGGGTGGTGGCCGACCTCGGGAGCCTCGACGCAGTCGTCCGGGCCTCCCAGCGCGAGCTCGAGTCGGTCGAGGGAGTCGGAACCGTGCGCGCCCGTGAGATTCGCGAGGGATTGCGGAGGCTGCAGGAGCACAACATCGTGGATCGCTATCTGCAGCTCTGAAAGCGCAGATTTGGCTTAGCCACGCCGTTTCTGCTACACTCGTGCCCTGTGGCCGGCGCATCAGTGCGTGCCGGCTTTCTTCACGAAAGAGTGGCCTGGAGCCAGGGGAGGTTCGCTTGTACGACGTCGGCGACAAGGTGGTCTATCCCCACCACGGGGCGGGGACGGTCGTCAAGAAGGAGAAGCGCGAGGTCCTCGGGGAGCAGCGCGAGTACCTGACGATCAAGATCCTGCACAACGACATGACGGTGCAGGTCCCGTCCGAAAATGCCGAGAAAGTCGGTCTCCGGCGCGTCATCGGCGAGAAGGAGGTCGGCGTCGTCCTCAAGGCGCTGACGGGCGTCTCGACCGAGATGCCGAAGAACTGGAACCGGCGCTTCAAGCACAACCGCGACAAGATGAAGACCGGCGACATCCTCGAGCTTGCCGAGGTCGTCAGGAACCTGGCGCTCCGCGACCGGGAGAAGGGCCTCTCGACCGGCGAGAAGCAGATGTTCGTGAAGGCGAAGAAGATCCTCGCGTCCGAGCTGATGTATGCGAAGGACATGGACGAGGAGACTTGCGCCGAGTGGCTCGAGGAGGTCCTCGCCTCCGACAGCCCGCCCAAGAAGAAGCCTGCGGCCAAGAAGAAGGCCACGGCCGCCGCGACGGCCTAAGCGGGCCCGGCCTCCGGGCATGTCCGTCTGGGCCATCCTCGTCGCCGCGGGGCGCGGGGAACGGCTCGGGCTGGACCGGCCGAAGGCGTTCGCGAACCTTGGGGACGAGCCGCTGCTCGCGGAACCGCTGCGCCGGCTCGAGGCGTGTCCCTGGGTGGACGGAATCGTCCTCGTCGCGCCTCCCGAGTGGGAGGAGCCTGCGATCCTCCTCGCCGAGGAGGAGGGCTGCGGCAAGGTGCACGCGTGCGTGGCGGGCGGCGAGACGAGAAGCGACTCCGTACGGGCGGGCCTCGCCGAGGTACCCGCCGACGCGCTCGTCGTCCTCGTGCACGACGCCGCGCGGCCGCTCGTCTCCGACGAGGTGGTCGAACGGGTGCTCGCGCCGCTGTCCGAGGGCTGGGACGGCGTGGTGCCGGGGCTCCCCGTCGGCGACACGCTGAAGCGTGTGGGCCCGGACGGCGGCGTGCAGGAGACGGTAGAGCGCGGGGGTCTCTGGGCGGTGCAGACGCCTCAGGCCTTCGCGGCGGACGCGTTGCGCCGGGCGCAGGCGAGCGGCGGCGAGACGACCGACTGCGCCGGCCTCGTCGAGGCGGCCGGCGGCCGCGTCAAGGTGGTCGACGGCGACCCGCGCCTGCTGAAGGTGACCTCCGAGGCCGATCTGGAGACGGTGGCGGGATGGCGCTGAGCGTCGTGGTCTTCGACGTCGGTGAGACGCTCGTCGAGGAGACCGCCACGTACGAGCGGTGGGAGGCAGAAGGGGTCACCGCTCCGCCCGCCTTCGAGGACCGGGATCTCCACGCCGACGCGCTCCCCTGTTTCGCAGCTCTGTGCGCCCGCGGTCTTCGCCTCGGCGCTGCGGGCAACATGCGCGCCGTGCACGAGGAATTCCTGCGGACACACGTGGACTTCGTCGGCTCGTCGGAGCGGTGGGGGGTCGAGAAGCCGGCAGCGGGGTTCTTCGAGCGCATCGTCGAGGAGGCGGGAGCGCCGGCCGGCGCGATCCTCTACGTCGGCGACCGGGTGGACAACGACGTCGTCCCTGCGCTCGCGGCGGGCCTGCGCGCGGTGCGCGTCCGCCGTGGCGCCCACGCAGAGGTCGAGTCGCCGGCGGGCACGGTCACGATCGACTCCCTCGCCGAGTTGCCGGAGGCGCTCGAGCGTGTCTGAGTACCGGGTCGGCACCGGTTTCGACGCGCACGCCCTCGAGGAGGGCAGGCGGCTCGTGCTCGGCGGTGTTTGGATCGACCACCCGCGCGGGCTTGCGGGCCATTCCGACGGTGACGTCCTCGCCCACGCGCTCACCGACGCTGTGCTGGGAGCCGCCGGGCTGGAGGACATCGGCGCGCTCTTCCCGTCAGGCGACCCCGAGCTCGCGGGCGCGGACTCGCTCCAGCTGCTGACGCAGGCCTGGGAGCAGGTACGGGCGAGCGGCTGGCAGCTCGCGAACGCGGACGTCGTCCTGGTGGGCGAGGAGCCGCGTCTCGCGCCGCACCGGGACGAGATGCGGCGCCGGCTGGCGGGGGCGCTCGGCGTCGATCCGGAGCTGGTCGCCGTCCGGGCCACCACGACCGACGGCCTCGGCTTTGCCGGCCGCGGCGAAGGCCTCGCTGCACAGGCCGTGGCCCTCCTCGTCCGATGAAGCTCGCGCTCGTCACCCACGCCGAGCACCCGAAACTCCGCGGGACGTTCCCGGACATCTGGCCCGCCTTCATGGCGCACGACCCAGTCGTGCAGTCCTTCTGGCCGCAGCTCTACGACCAGTACCCCGACTTCCAGCTCTGGGCAGTCGATCGCGAGGCCGGCCGCCGCGCCACCGTCGGCTACGCGTGCAGCGTCCCGGTCGAGTGGAACGGGAGCCCGTCGCCGCGCGGCATCGACTGGGCGCTGACCGACGGCGTCGAAGGGACGCCCACGACGCTGTGCGCGATCGTGGCGGGAGTCGTCCCGGAGTACCGCGGTTTCGGCATCGCCGAGGCGATCCTCCGGCGGCTCGCGGCGGTCGGCGCAGGCCATGGGCTCGATGCGCTCGTGGCGCCGGTGCGTCCGACGTGGAAGGATCGCTACCCCCTCGTCGCGATCGACCGCTACGCGGGCTGGCGGCGCGGCGACGGCCTCCCGTATGACCCGTGGCTACGCACGCATGAGCGGCTCGGCGGCGAGCTCATCGCGATGGCGCCGCGCTCGATGACCATCTCGGGGGCCCGCGCGGAGTGGGAGGAGTGGACCGGGATGGTCTTCCCCGAGGACGGCAACTACGTCGTGCCCGGGGCCCTCGTCCCGGTGCACTTCAAGAACGGCCGCGGTGTCTACGTCGAGCCCAACATCTGGGTTCGACACTCGTTCGACTAGCGGCGCTTCTGCTGCTTCTCGAGCCGCCGGCGCATCTGGCGGTTCATCGCCTCGGGCTCGATCCCGCCCTGCTGCTCCTGCATCTCGAGCAGCGCCGCGCGCTCCTCCCGCGTGAGGCGCGACATCGCCTTCTGTGCCTGCTGGGGATCGTGGAGCTGCTTGGAGTGCGGCTCGAGCTTCCGCATCGCGCTCGCGAGCTCCGGGTTGGTGCGCTCGATCGCCGCCTTCGACGCTTTCTCCATCTGCCGCTTGAGGAAAGGCACCCTGGCCATCAGCCCGAACAGCGGCTTCAGGTAGCGGCCGCCCTGGATGCGCCCGAGCAGTGCGAGGATGCCGAGCAGCACGGCCAGCCCGAGCACGATCCAGAGCGGGATCAGCAGGATGGGGATGTCCGTGGCAAGCATCGGGCGGATGGTACCCCGCTAACCGGGGAGGGACACGGCCTCTCCGTCGACCCGCACGAGCCCGTCGCGCGCGAGGGAGGCGACGGCCTCGGCGTCCCGCGGCTGCGAGCCGGCGACGACGGCGCGGAGCGCTGCCGCCCGCCGCTGTCGGAACGACCCCTCGAACGGCCCCTGGCGGCGGGCCGGCTCGAAGCGGCGGCCGCGCGACGGGCACGAGGCGGTCAGCGGGCAGGCGCCGCAGCGCGGGATGCGTGCGAGGCAGACCGTCTTGCCGAGGTCCATCAGCGCCTGTCCGGCGGCGGGGGAGAAGTCGTGGCCGGTCCGCTCCGAGACCCGGCGCACGTTGACGTCGACTGGGAGCACCGGCCGCCCGAA
>JAICLM010000240.1 GCA_025927435.1 Thermoleophilia bacterium
AGACCGTCGATGCGAGGGGGAACTTCATCCAGCCAACCTTTCTCTCAGTCGTCCCAGTGCCAAGAGGGGGAATGTGATGCGGTAGAGGTGATACCGGATCATGAAATCGAGGGGGAACCCTGTGCCGGTGAAATGCCGCTCGTCCCAGTCACCGTCCGTGCGTTGCGCCGCACAGAGATAGTCTGCCGCTCGCCGAGCGCTCGAATCTTCAGCGTTTCCTGCGGCCACGTAGGCGAGTAGCGCCCAGGCGGTCTGGGACGCGGTCGTGAAATCCGCGCGGCCGCGCCACGCGGGATCGCCGTAGGAGCGGATGTCCTCCCCGAAACCTCCGTGCGGCTGCTGGACGGAATCCAGCCAGGCCACCGCGCGACGCATCGACGGATGGTCGTGCGGGGTGCCGACGGCCTCGAGGCCGGGCAGCGCCGCGCCGGTGCCGTAGATGTGGTTGACACCCCAGCGGCCGAACCAGGAACCGTCCACCTCCTGCTCCGAGAGGAGCCACTCGATTCCGCTCTCCGCCGCCTCGCGGTGCACGCCGAGCGTGCCGAGCGTCTCGAGCGAGTGCGCGGTGACGTCTGCGCTCGGCTCGTCGGTCACCTTGCCGAAGTCGCAAAACGGCACCTTGTAGAGCCACAAGGCCTGGTTGTCGACGTCGAATGCGCCCCAGCCGCCGTCGCGCGACTGCATGCCGACGAGCCACTCCACCCCGCGGGCGATCGCCTCTTCGCCGCGCCCGAGCTCGTGCAGCGTGAGCGCGACGACGGCCGTGTCGTCGACGTCCGGGTAGAGATCGTTCTGGAACTCGAACGCCCAGCCGCCCGGCGCGAGGTCGGGGTTGCGGATCGCCCAGTCGCCCTTGACCGTGACCTCCTCGCGCAGCAGGTAGTCCCCGGCCCTGCGCAGCGCCTCGTGGTCGGCAGGCACGCCACAGGCTCGCAGCGCAAGCGCGGCGAGAGCCGTGTCCCAGATCGGCGACTGGCACGCCTCGGGCCGCAGCCGCGCGCCGTCCTCGACCATGAATCCCTGCCAGCCCTCGACGGCCTTCCCGAGAGTCGGGTCGTCGAGCCCGTGCCCGAGGGCGGCGAGCGCGATGATCCCCCACACCCACGGCGGCTGGATCCCGCCCCAGGAGCCGTCCGCCTCCTGTCTCTCCCGGATCCAGCGCTCCGCGACCCGCACCGCGCGCCGACGGACCGGGTTCGGGCGTCCAGGAGGCCGCGTCTTGCCGGGGATCGCGCCGATCGCGCTCAGGTCGAGGTCGGCCGGCCGCACCGGGCGGAGCGATTGCGCGACCGAAAGCGCGACGAACGTCTGCCGCGCCCAGCAGGAGAAGTCGTAGATCGAGAAGGGTGACCTCGGCGGCAGGAGGACGAGCTCGGGCGGGATCGGCACCATCTTCTGCCAGGGCCACTGGCCGAGCAGCGCCATGAAGCACTTCGTGAACAGCCGGCTCTTCGGGATCCCCCCCTCCCGCTGGATGAAGGCGAGCGCGCGCGCGCCGGGGTCTACTCCCGCGAGCCGGCACGCGACGTAGGCCTCGATCGACGTGGAGAGGTCCGGCGGCCCCTCGAACCAGATCGCCCAGGTGCCGTCGTCTCGCATTCGCGCGAGCAGCTCGTTCGCGATCCTCCGGTCGAGCTCGGGCGTGCGCAGGTCGAGGTAGTGGTGCCAGAAGAGGTGCTGCGCCGTCATCGTCACGTTGGACTCGAGCTCGCCGACCCAGATCCCGTCGGGTCGCTGCAGCTCGAGCAGCCGGCGGGTGCCGCGGTCGATCGCGCTGTCGAGGCGGGTCAGCTCGGCTGTGACGGCCATCTCAGGCAGTAACTCTGGCGGAAGTGCTGCTCAAGATGTGCTGAACCGCCCGGCGACCGCTGCGGATCGCGCTCTCCATCGTGGCCGGCCACCCCGTGTCGGTCCACGCGCCCGCCCGGGCGACGTTGGGCCGCGCGGTCTCCACTCCCGGCCGCCGGACGCCCGGACGGAGCGCGACCGTCGCGTACGGCTCCCGGCTCACGCGCGACCAGAGGAGCTCCGCTTCGCCGAGCCGCTCGGTGAGCTGGGCCGCGATCCGCTCGACGAGCTCGCGCCCGCGCACTTCGAGCAGCTCGGGGACGCCGCTCGAGACGACCGTCAGGTACTGACCGCGGTCGGGACGGCTCCCCGTGAGCGCGCCGCGGTCGAACACCCAGTGCGCGTCCGAGCCCAGCAGCCCGGCGAGCGGCTGCTCGAGCAGCTGCCGGTCGAACCAGAGGTGGACGCTCACGATCGGCGAGTCCTCCAGCGCCGGCTCGGGCTCCCCGAGCAAACGCGCGCTCTCGCGAGGCGGAACGGCCACGACGATCGCGTCCGCGTCGAGCTCGTTGAGTGACTCGACGCGCTGGTCCAGCCGGACGCGGTCGCCGAGAACCCGGCCGGCCGCGTCGCCGTGCATCCATCCGAGCGGCCTTGTCGGGAGGATGACATCACTGTTCGGGCGGGGGCCGAGCAGGGCCGTCCGCACAGTGAACAGGCCGGCGTCGGCGTCGACTCCGTCCGCCGGGAGGTTGAGCGCGGGCCGGATGAAGACGTCCCAGAAGCGAGCGACGGCAGCGTCGCTCGCGCCGAGCCTCCGCAGCAGTTGTCCGAACGTCTCGCCGGGCCGGGCCTGCGCGTTGCGACAACGCGCCGTCACGAGCGGGATCCGGAGCCGATCGCGCAGCGGGAGATGTCCATAGCGAAGAAGCGCCGGAAAGCTCGGCGCAATCGTCGCGACCCGCCCGTCCTCACCGATCACCGGTAACCCAAGGCGCGTCCGTAGGAACGAGCCGCCTTCCCCGACCCGCTCGAGGAAGCGCACGTACTCGGTGAAGCAGCCGAGCCCGATGTGCTGGCCGTTGTCCGGCGGCGGCTCCGGATCGCCCTCGCGCTCGGGCAGGGTCTGAACTGCGCCGCCGAGCGTCGGCCGCGCCTCGTGCACGGTCACCGCATGACCGGCGTCCACGAGATCGAGCGCGGCCGCGAGGCCCGCCAGGCCCCCGCCGACCACCGCGACCTTCACGGCAGCAGCCCCCTCGCCACGACGGCGAGCTTGCGCGGAGCGGAGAGCCGCGTCTTCTCACCGAAGACGTCGAAGCCGCTCGCCTCGATGCGGTCGAGCGTCTCGCGGTACAAGCCGGCGAAGGTGCCGACGCAGAGCGCGCTGCGACGGTCGAGCGAGTCGAGGAGCCGCAAGCCTTCCGCGAGGTACGTCCGCGCCCGCTCGGCCTCGAACGCCATCAGCTCCCGGAACC
>JAICLM010000097.1 GCA_025927435.1 Thermoleophilia bacterium
ACCGCGAGCGGGACGATCGGGATCTTCCAGCCCCCCTCGCCCTCGCTGAAGTCGACCATGGGCAGCGGCGAGATGACGCCGTGGTCGACCTCGAGCTCCTGGCAGATCGTGATGTCGAACTCGTCGGCCACGAGCGAGCGGGCGACGTGCCAGCCGAGCTTCGAGTCGCCCGGCAGCGGCGGGAACGGCCGCGCGCCGAAGCCCTCGTCGGCGACGGGATACGTGTCCGCGACGCCGAGCGCGAACGTCGGGTACGCGTCGAGGAAGAACTGGTCCATGTGGTCGTTGTAGACCACCACCAGCCGGTCGGGCCGAAGCTCCTCGAGCCAGTCCGCGACCTGCTTGAACGGGCCGAAGAGCGGCTGCCACTCGTCCGAGGAGCGCACCTCCTCGCCCGCGTCGTAGATGTGCTCCATCGACGGCGCGTGGCTCGCGCCGATCCCTCCGACGACCCTAGCCATTGGCCCCTCCCGATTCGCGCATCTGCTTGCCGATCTCGGGCAGCGGCGTGTCCGTCACGCCCGAGAGCTTCACCATCACGTAGATCGACATCCCGGCCCGCCAGAGCCCGATCCAGTCCCGCCTGCGTACGAGGTCCTTCTCCTCGTCGGTCAGGCCGAACTGCTCCATCCAGGCCTCCTCGTCGTGGTGGAAGAGGTCGCGCTGGGGCTCGTCCTTCAGCGAGTAGGCGGCCTTGTTGAGGCGGATGCCGCGCGACGCGGTCGACTCGTCGAACAGGTCGAGGTCGGACGGCAGCTCCTTCGGTTGCACGGCGTCGAGCCGCGCGAGGTAGTCCTGGGTCAATTCCATGTCAGCTCCAATGCACGTGCAGGTGGTGTGGGGAACGGAACTCCCAGCCCGAGATCTCGATCGGACGCTCCGGATCGAGACGCAGGCCGGGAAGCCGGTCGAGCAGGACGCGCCAGGCGGTGCGCGTCTCGTAGCGCGCGAGCCGCGCGCCGATGCACAGGTGCGGCCCGGTCGCGAACGCAAGGTGCGATCCCTCCCGCCGGCGGATGTCGTAGCGCTCGGGGTCGCTCCAGTTGCGCTCGTCGTGGTTGGCGGAGGCGAGCACGGCCGCGACGAGGGCGCCTTTCTCGAGCTTGACGCCGCCGAGCTCGGTGTCGCGGGTCGTCTGCCGCGTCGAGGTGCCGACGGGCGAGTGCCAGCGGGCCGCCTCCTCGATCGCGCGGTCGACGAGCTTCTCGTCGCCGCGCACCTCCTCGAGCTGGTCCGGGTGCGAGAGGATCGCCCACATCGAGAGTGCGATCAGGTCGGTCGTGGCCTGCAGGCCCCCGACGATCATCACCTTGAGGTTCGACTGGATCTCCTCGCGCGTCAGCCGCTCGCCCTCGACCTCGGTGTGCACCATCGAGGAGAGCAGCGTGTCGTCGGGCTCGCGCTCGAGCCGCTCGACCACGGGAGCGAGCGTCTCGTTGACCTCGGCGCTCGCCGCGTCGGCGATCGCCTGCTTCTCGGGATCGCCTTCGAAGTTCGCTGCCCCGGTGGCGAGCTCGACGAACCAGCGCCGCAGCGTCTCCTCCTCCACGAAGCCGAGCCCCAGGGCGCGCTTGAGCACCCGCGCCGACAGCGGCTCCGCGAACTCGGAGACGAGCTCGCAGGAGCCGCGCTCCGCGAAGCCGTCGACGAGCTCGTTCGCGATCGGCGTGATCACCGTGTCGGGGTAGTCGCCGATCGCCCCGACGCGGAACCAGGGGTAGATGATGCTGCGGATCCGGCTGTGGTACGCGCCCTCCGACGCGAGCAGGTTCGCCCCGAAGGTGCGCCGCAGCGTCGACGGCTCGGTCTCCCCGGTGAAGACGTCCGGCGACTTGTCGACGTGCTGCACGTCGTCCCAGCGCGTGACGAGCCAGAGGCCGACGGAGTCGACGAAGCAGACCGGTTCCTCGGTCCGCAGCTGCTTGTAGATCGGATACGGATCGGATTCGAGTTGCTCGACGGAGATCTCAGTGCCGACGCTCAATCGCAACCTCCTCGTAGGTCTGGACGTGACGGGCAGCTTCACCGATCAGGTCGCGCACGTCGGCGCCCTGCTCTTCGCAGTACCCGGCGAGCGTTTCGATTGCACCAGTGAGCACGGCGGGGCCGTCGGTGAGCACGGCGGTGCCGAACGCGACCGCGGAGGCGCCTGCGAGCAGAAGGCGCGCGACGTCGAAGCCGTCCCGCGCGCCGTTCGTGGCCACGATCGACGCTCCGGGATTCGCGAGGTGTGCCTTCGCGACGCGGTAGAGCGTCAGCGGAAGCGCCCAGGCGCCGCCGACCGCGGCGAACGTGCCCAGCACGGGGCGACGTGTCTCGAGGTCCGGCAGGAACCCCATGGCGCGGGTCGCGACGCAGACGGCGTCGGCACCGGCCGCGAGCGCTTCCGTCACCGAGTCGCCCGCCGCGAGCTTCACGGTGAGCGGCAGCGAGATCGCCTTCCGGACCCCGCGGACGAGCTCCACGCCCGCGCCGATGCCTTCGGCGGCCTCGCTCGCGTGCGGGGCGCCGACGTTCAGCTCGAGCCAGCGCAGGCCGGCCCGCTCGAACGCCGCGGCCGCTTCGACAGCACGATCGTGGTCGGCAACGATGAGGCTCGGGACGACGTAGGCACTGTCCTCCGCCGCCTCGCGGTCGAGTGCGGCCAGTGTCTCGGCCCACTCGGCGAGCTCGACGTCGAGCAGTCCCGAGCGGCAGAAGAGCGAATCCGTGCGCTGCGCGGGGCCGAGCGGCCGCGGCTGGAGCCCCTCGTCGAGCAGCGCGTACTCGGCGGCGCGCAGATTCGCGTGCGCAGCCGGCGACTCGTTCACCGATTTCGCCACCACCGCCGCTGCCCCGGCCCCGATGCAGGCCCGGATCTGCTCAGGCGTCGCGGTCGCCTCGCTGGATGCGGCGATGACCGGGTTCTTCAGCTCGAGGCCCGCGACGCGGGTGCCGAGATCAGCGGACACCGGCCACCGCCTCGCGCAGCAGCGCGACGTCGGAAGAGACGACGGAGTAGCGGAAGCGCTCCTCGGCACCGAAGCCGCCGAGCGCGATCCCCGCTTCAGCGACGGCGTCCGCGAGCTCGTCGGCGCGGGTGGCGGCGGCGCTGTCGTCGAGGGCGCAGTCGACGAGCAGGTCGGTGAGTCCGAGAAAGGCGACGTCGGCGCCGGCACGGCAGAGCTCGACCGGCGGGTCGTCGGTCTCGCGGGTCTCGAGCTGGATCACGACGAGCGGCGCCTCGGCCGAGCGGAGATATGCGCGCAGCGGCAGGCTCCCGTAGCCTGCCTGTGGGTGGGCGAGGCTGACCGAGCGTGATCCGTCCGGCGCGTAGGCCGCGGCGGAGACGAGCGCCTCCACCTCGGCTACCCGCCGCACCGAGGAGAGCTGGATGCCGGCGGCACCGGCCTCGAGCAGCCGGTTGACGAGCCCGCGGTCGACCTCCGGAATCCGCACCACGGCGGCGAAATCGATCGCGGCGGCATGGCGAACGAGCCGCAAGACGTCGCCTTCCGAGAGCTGCGAATGCTCGTAGTCGACGACGCAGAAGTCGAGTGACGCGGCGCAGACGTCGATCGATTCGAGCGCGGGGAGCTTGACGAACGTGCCCACGGCACGGCCGCCGCCGAGCCTCCCCCGCAGGCTTGACACGACTCCTGCCATGTGGGACGTTATCTCACATCGTGAGCAGGGCCGCAAGTCGTCGTCACAGGAGGGACTGATGGAAGCACCCGCACAGGGGGAAGAACGCGGTCGCGGTCTCCGTCGCAACGCGGTCGGACTGCCGGGCCTCATAGCACAGTCGCTCGGCGTAACCGCGCCGGAGATCTCGGCCGTGGTGATCGCGGCGGTGGTGGCGGGCCGCGTCGGCGGCTGGACTCCGAGCGCGTTTGTGATTGCCGGGATCGGCGCGATCGCACTCGCGCTGATCTATGGCCGCTTCGCCCGGTACGTCCCGAGCGCAGGCGGAACCTACGCGATCGTGCGCGCCGGACTGGGTCGAGACGTCGGGTTCTTCGCCGGTTGGGTGCTGTTGGCGGTAGGGATCATCTTCGTGCCGGGGCTGATCATCGCCGCGTCGTTCCTGCTACAGAACTTCTTCGGTCTCGTCGCGCCCGCGCATCCGTTCTTTTACACCTCGTGGTGGGGCTGGGCGCTCGCGCTGACTGCCGTCGTGGGCGCCATCTCCTATTTCGGGATCCGGATCTCGGCTCGCGTCCTGCTGGCGCTGACGGCGATCGGCGTGACGATGCTGCTGATTCTCGACATCATCATCCTCGCCAAGGGCGGAGCGGACGGCTGGGCCTGGTCGTCGCTTGCGCCGTGGAACAACCACGGGACGTTCGGCTTCGGCTTCTTCGCGCTCGGCGTCGGCCTCGCGATGACGGGCTTCTCGGGCTTCGAGACCGCGGTCTTCCTCGCGGAGGAGGCTCACACGCCGAAGAAACAGGTTCCCAAGGCCGTCTTCGGGGCGGTCGCCCTCGCGGCGCTCTTCTACATCGTGACGACGTTCTCGATCGTCACGGGCTATGGGCTGGACGCCGCTGGCAAGCACTGGCCGTCTGACTCCGGCGGCGCCGTCGTCGGCCTCTCGGTGCAGTACGCGTCCCTCTGGTTCGGCAAGGTGCTGCTCCTGCTGCTCGCCATCTCGTCGTTCGCGTCGGCGCTCGGAACGGCGAACTTCACGACTCGCACCGCCTTCGCGTGGGGCCACGACGGCTACCTGCCGAAGGCGTTCGGGCGAACGCATCCGCGCTTCAAGAGCCCGGACATCGCGATCGCGGCTCTGATCGCGATCACGCTGGGCGTCATCCTCGCCGGGCTCGCCTGGCAAGGCTCGACGATCAACGACGCAGTGACCTTCTTCAGCTGGCTGCTGCAGGTGGGAGCGACGGGGATCCTGCCCGTCTACGCCCTCGTGGGGGTGGCCGGCTTCGTGCATGCGCGGCGACACGGCGGGAACGTGCTCGACATCTGGGTCGCACCCATCCTGGCGGTCGTCATTGTCGGCGTCGCCGAAGTCACCGAGTTCTACGACCAGCACGGCATCTTCAAATGGGCTCCGTACGTGATGCTCGGCTGGATGGCCCTCGGCATCGTCGTTCGCCTGGTCACCCGCGCGCGGGTCGAGCCGCTCGAGCGCGAGGCCGAGGCGATGCAGCCGGAGCTCGCCGCGGGCTGATGTCTCCTGGTCTCAGCCGCGGGCACCTGATCGGAGGAGATCAGGTGCCCGCGGCCTCCAGGGAGACCTTCGAGTCGCTCGACCCGGCGACGGCGGCACCGCTCGCGACGCTGGCGCTCGGGGGGCCGGAGGACGTCGACCGGGCCGTCGCCGAGGCGCGAGCCGCTTTGCCGATGTGGCGCGCCCTCGATCCCTACGAGCGCGGCCTGATCCTTCAGCGGCTCGCCGGACTGATCGAGGAGAACGCCGACGAGCTCACCGCGATCGAGGCGCAGGACGCGGGGAAGCTGCGGGGCGAGGCCGCGCGCGACATCGACCGCGCGGTCCGCACCTGGACGTACTACGCGGGTTGGCCGACCAAGATCACGGGCACCACCAACCCGGCCGACCCGGGCGTCTTCTCGTACACGGTGCGCGAGCCCGTCGGCGTGGTCGGCGCGATCACGCCCTGGAACTTCCCGCTCGTCATCGCCTCGTGGAAGCTCGCCCCGGCGCTCGCCTGCGGCAACACCATCGTGCACAAGCCCGCGGAGGAGTCGCCGCTCTCGGCGTTACGGCTCGGCGAGCTCGCGCTCGAGGCGGGCATTCCGCCGGGTGTCTTCAACGTCGTGACGGGCGAGGCCGAGGCCGGCGCCGCGCTCGCGGCCCACGACGACGTCGACAAGATCTCGTTCACCGGCTCCACCGAGGTGGGGCGCGAGATCCAGCGCGCCGCGGCGGGCAACCTCAAGCGACTCTCGCTCGAGCTCGGCGGCAAGTCGGCGAACATCGTGCTCGCCGACGCGGATCTCGACGCGGCGCTCGAGGGAGCGATGCGCTCGACGTTCCGCAACGCGGGCCAGGTCTGCACCGCGGGGGCACGGCTCGTCGCGGAGGCCTCGGTGGCCGACGAGCTGAGCGAACGGCTGGCCGAGCGGGTCCGCGAGACCGAGGTCGGCCCGCTGATCTCCGACCGTCAGCGGGCGCACGTGCTCGAGCTGTACGCCTCGGCGGTCGGCGAGGGGGCCCGGGCCCTCGTGGGCGGCGGGCCGGTCGAACGGCCGGGGTTCTGGGTCGAGCCGAGCGTGTTCGTGGACACGACGAACGAGATGCGGATCAACCGCGAGGAGATCTTCGGGCCGGCGGTGGCGGTGATCTCCGTCGCCGACGAAGAGGAGGCGGTGCGCGTCGCCAACGACACCCGCTACGGCCTCGCCGCTGCGGTCTGGACCCGCGACACGTCGCGGGCGACCCGGGTCGCGCACGCACTGAACGCCGGTACGGTCTGGATCAACAACTACGGGGGGCTCGACGTGTACAGCGCGTACGGCGGCCGCGGGTTCTCCGGGTACGGCTACGAACAGGGCCCACAGACGATCGAGGAGTACACGACCCTGAAGACCGTGAGGCAGACGTTGTGAGCGGCTCGCTCGCCGAGCTGGACGCCGCGCACGTCATCCATCCGCACGCGGTCGTGGGCAGCCCGGCCGCGCCGTTGATCTGGGCCCGCGGCAAGGGTGCGCTGCTCTGGGACGTCGACGGCCGCGAGTACGTCGACGGCACCTGCGGCCTCTGGCAGTGCGCCGTCGGCCACGGCCGCGAGGAGCTCGCGCGTGTCGCCGCCGAGCAGATGGCCAGGCTCGAGTTCTACGCCTCGTTCTGGAACTTCGCGAACGAGCCGTCGATCCGGCTCGCCGCCCGGCTCGCCGAGCTGTCACCGCCCGGGCTCGACCGGGTCTTCTTCACGAACGGCGGCTCGGAGGGGATCGAGACCGCGATCAAGCTCGTCCGGCTCGCCTGGGAGGCGGCCGGCCGGCCGGACCGCGACCTGATCCTCTCGCGCAGGTCGGCCTACCACGGCGTCGGCTCCGCCTCGCTCGCCGCGACCGGGATCCCACCGCTCAAGGAGGGCTTCGGCCCGCTGGCGCCGGGGTTCGTGCACCTGTCGACCCCGACCCTGCGCTCCGACGTCGACGAGCTGATCGCCGAGCTCGAGGCGACGATCGACGAGCACGGAGCCGAGAGCATCGCCGCCTTCGTCGGCGAGCCCGTCATGGGCGTGGGCGGGATGATTCCCCCGCCCGACGGCTACTGGCCCCGCATGCAGGAGGCGCTGCGCCGGCACGGCATCCTGCTGATCCTCGACGAGATCGTGACGGGCTACGGGCGAACCGGCCACTGGTTCGCGGCGCAGCGCTACGAGCTCGACCCCGACGTGATCGTGACGGCGAAGGCCCTCACGAGCGGCTACGTCCCGATGGGCGCCGTGCTCGTCCACGACCGGCTCGTCGACCTGCTCGACGGCACGGCCTTCCGGCACGGGTTCACGTACAACGGGCACCCGGTCGGCGCCGCGGTCG
>JAICLM010000127.1 GCA_025927435.1 Thermoleophilia bacterium
CGAGCGCATGGAGGGCGAGGACACCTTCGTCACCTCGGTCCGCTTCCGCACCGTCGGCGACATGACGTGCACGGGAGGGGTCGAGTCGACCGCGTCGACGATCGACGCGGTCGTCGAGGAGATCGCCGCGACGCGCGTAACCGAGCGCGGCGAGACGCGGGCCGACGACCGCTTCAGCGAGGCAGCGATGGAAGATCGGAAGCGCGTTGGCTACTTCTGAGGCGCAGAGCACCGAGCTCCTCCGCCTCGTCACGTGCGGCTCCGTCGACGACGGCAAGTCGACGCTGATCGGCCGACTGCTCTACGACACGAAGCAGATCTTCGTCGACCAGCTCGAGCACATCGAGGACGTCTCGCGCCGCCGCGGCCACGGCTACGTCGACCTCGCGCTCCTCACCGACGGCCTGCGCGCCGAGCGCGAGCAGGGGATCACGATCGACGTCGCCTACCGCTCGTTCGTCACGCCTCGGCGTCGCTTCCAGCTGGCCGACGCGCCGGGCCACGTCCAGTACACGCGCAACATGGTCACGGGCGCCTCCACGGCGGAGCTCGGGATCGTGCTCGTCGACGCGCGCCAGGGCGTGGCCGAGCAGACCCGCCGCCACGCCTACATCCTCTCGATCCTCCGCGTGCCGCATGCGGTCGTCGCCGTCAACAAGATGGATCTCGTCGACTGGTCGCAGGAGCGGTTCGACGAGATCGCCGCGCAGCTCGAGGAGCTCGGGCTGCCGGACCTCGTCGTGATCCCGATCTCGGCGCTGCAGGGCGACAACGTCGTCGACCGCTCCGAGAACATGCCGTGGTACGACGGGCCGCTCCTGCTCGAGCACCTCGAGACCGTGGAGATCGCCTCCGACCGCGACCTCGACAGCAGGCGGTTCCCGGTGCAGTGGGTGATCCGTCCCCGCTCCGACGAGCATCATGACTATCGCGGCTACGGCGGCCAGGTCGCCGGCGGCGTCTGGAGCGCCGGCGACGAGGTGGTGGTCCTGCCGGCTGGGATCCGCTCGCAGGTCGAGGCCGTGGAGACGATCGACGGGCCGGTCGAGACGGCGATCCCGCCGCTGTCCGTCACGGTACGGCTCACGGACGATCTCGACGTTTCGCGCGGCGACATGCTCGCCGATCCCGCCGATCCGCCGACGGTGGCCCGGGAGCTCCAGGCGCGCGTCTGCTGGATGAGCGAGCGCCCGCTCGAGCCGCGCGCGAAGCTCGCGGTGAAGCAGACGTCGCGCTCGGTGCGCGCGATCGTCGACGAGCTCGTCTCCCGAATCGACGTGCACACGCTCGACGACGTGCCTGCACCCGAGCGGCTCGAGCTGAACGAAATCGGCGTCGTGCACCTCCGGCTTTCGGAGCCGCTCTGTGTCGATCCCTACGAGGACAATCGTGCGACCGGAGCCTTCGTGCTGATCGACGAGGCGACGAACGAGACGGTCGGCGCCGGGATGGTCCTCAGCGCGACATGACCTGGCAGTTCACCCTGACGGGCCTGGGGCTGGGCCTGATCGTGGGCCTCACCGGCGTCGGCGGCGGCTCGCTGATGACGCCGATCCTGATCATCCTCTTCGGCTTCAAGCCGACCACCGCCGTCGGCACCGACATCTTCCACGGCGCGGTCTTCAAGTCGTTCGGCGCGCTGCGGCACCGGCGGCTCCGGACCGTGCACGGCCACCTCGCCTTCTGGCTGTTCGCCGGCTCCGGACCGCTCGCGATCGTCGGAGTCGCCGTCGGCTGGGCGATGCAGAACCAGCTCGCCGACGCGGAGACGATCCTCAGCTACGTCATCGGCGTGGCGCTGATCGGAGGCGGCGCCGGCTTCCTCGCCAAGTCGTTCGTCAAGCGAGGGGTGCAGCCAAGCGACGCGCCGTTCATCATGAGCCGCCGCGACAAGCTGATCGCGCTCGGGACCGGGGCGGTCTTCGGCTTCATCGTCGGCCTCACCTCGGTCGGGAGCGGGACGTACTTCGGCCTGATGATGGTGCTCGTCTACCCGTTGACGATGCCGCGCATCGTGGGCACCGACATCTTCCACGCCGCCGCGCTCCTCTGGGTGGCCGGCGTCGGCCACCTCATCATCGGCGACGTCGACCTACACGCGACCGCCTGGCTGCTGCTCGGCTCCGTCCCGGGGATCCTCATCTCGAGCCGCTACACGGTGAAGGTGCCGGACATGACCATCCGCGGCGGGCTCGGCGGGATCCTCGTCATCAGCGGGATCAAGCTCTGCAACGTGCCGGAGGCGAACTGGATCCTCGGCGGCGGCCTCATCGTGCTCTTCGTCGTGCTGACGATCTACACGGTGCGCGTGTTGCTGAGCGAGGAGCCGCGGTCGGAGCCTCGGTCGATGCCCGAGCGCGCCTGAGACTCCAACTTCGTTAACGGAAGGCCCGTAGAATCGGCGGGCTTTGCAGCGGGTTCTCACGACGGTCACCCTCCTGGGCCTGCTGGTGGCTACCGCTGCCGCCTTTGCGATCACCGAGCACCTGAAGCTGGTCAAGAGCGACGTCGCAGGGGTCGAGATCCCGTTGAAGGTCTTCTCGCCCGTCTGCCATTGCGGAACGAGCAGGGCCACGGTCGGGGTGAAGCTCCGCCACCCGGGCCACGTGAGCGTCACCATCGTGGACTCGGCCGGCAAGCGTGTCGCGACCATCGCGTCCGGCGTGCTCATGCAGGCCCGCGAGTCGAAGGCGTTCCCGTGGGACGGGCGGACGGACGCGGGCGGCCTCGCTCCGGACGGTGTCTATCACCCGTGGATCGAGCTGCCGCGCCAGACCTTCCGCCTCCTGAACAACATCACGCTGGACACGCGACCGCCGAAGGTGGTGTCGGCCGCCACGCGGAAGGCGAAGCCCGTCCTCTTCGCCGGGCCGGGCCGCACGATCGCGATCCGCTACACGCTCGACGGGAAGGCGCACGCCGTCGTGTACCTCGGCCGCCAGAAGATCATCGTCGGTCGTAAGGTCCAGCCGAGCGACAAGATCAAGTGGGCGGGGACGCTCGGAGGCCGGCCGTTGCCGGCCGGGAAGTACGTCCTGTCGGTCGGCGCCCAGGATGTCGCCGGGAACGAGACTCCAGCTGCGCAGCGCAAGCCGGTGACGGTCATCCTGCGCTACGTCCAGCTCACGCCGGACCGCCTCACGGTTCGCAGCGGCCGGCCGGTCAGGGTGCACGTCGAGACCGCAGCGAAGCGCTACACGTGGCGGCTGGGCCACAGGCACGGAACGCATCGCCGGAGGATCCTGCACGTCCGCGCGCCGACCACGCCCGGCATGTATCGGCTCGTCGTCTCCGAGCACGGGCATGCCACGACCGCCGTCGTGCGGGTGCGAGCGAAGTGATCGGGCTCGCGGAGCTCGGCGGCCCGATCGCCTGCATAGGGCTCGCGGTCCTGCTCCTCGCGCGCACGCGCGTGAACCGGATCGCGGGCCTCTGCTACGCGGGAGTGGGCTCCATCCTGCTCGCGGCCTCGTTCGCGCCGGCGAACGGCGCGGAGCTCGGCGCGGCAATCGCCGGCGTCGTCGTCCTCGGTCCGCTGCTCGCGTGGCTCCTGCGACGCGAACCGTGGCTCGTCGCCTACGCGACCCTGGCCTTCCTCCCTGCCCGCGTGGGCTTCCTCGGCCATCAGCTCCTCGTCCCGCTCTACGTGGTCGCCCTCGGCGCTGCCTGCCTGCTGCTCTGGGAGCTGGTCGACGGTGACGAGCGGACGCGCGAGCTCGGCATCGCATCCTGGCCGCTCGCCCTCTACCTCGTCTGGGTCGGGTTCTCGGTGAGCTGGAGCGTCGGACTGCATGCGGCGGCGATCGACCTGCTCGCGTTCTACGTGCCGTTCACGATCATCGCGGTCTCGATCGCGCGGCTCCCGTGGGTCGCCTCGCGCGTGCGGATCCTCTACGGCGAGCTCGTGGCGCTGGCGCTCGTCTACGCCGTAGTCGGCTTCTACCAGTACGAGACGAAGACCATCTTCGAGAACGCGAAGCTGAACCACATCAACATCTTCAACGCCCTCTTCCGGGTCAACTCGGTCTTCTTCGATCCCTCGATCTACGGCCGGTTCCTCGTGGTGGCGATGGTCGCGACCGTCGTGGTGGTCGTCTGCGACCGGCTCTCGTTGCGGGCCGGCCTGGCTGCGCTGGCCTTCCTCGCCGTCGCGTGGCTGGGGCTGCTGATCTCCTTCTCCCAGTCGAGCTTCGCGGCGCTGCTCGTGGCCGTGCTCGCGCTGACCGCGATCGTCTGGCGGTGGAAGTCGCTGTTCGCGCTCGCAGCCGTCGTCATCGTCGCGGCCGGGATTGCCGTGACCCAACCGAGACTGATGCACGGGCTACGCCATCACACGACCTCGGGCCTCAACAAGGCCACGGGCGGCCGGGCGAGCCTCATCGCGGTCGGCATCCGGATCGCCGAGGCGCACCCGGCGCACGGCGTGGGCCTCGGGGGCTTCGAGCACTCTTACTCGAAGCGCACGGGCAAGCAGCCGAAGAAGAGCGCCTCGCACAACACCCCGGTCACGGTCGCCGCGGAGGAGGGCGCGCCGGGCCTGCTCCTCTTCCTCTGGCTCGTCGGGGTATTGCTGCTCGCCGCGTACCGGCGGATCAACCACGGCATCTACGGGCGCATGGCGCTCGCCGCCGGGCTGGCGCTGCTCGCGATCTTCGTCCACTCGCTTGCCTACAACGACTTCTTCGAGGATCCGACCACCTGGGGGCTGATCGGGCTGATCGCGCTCGTCTCGCCGGTTCGGGTGCGCGCGCGCGCGCCGGTGCGAGTGGAGCCTGCCGAGCCCGTGCCTGAGATGATCGCGCGATGATCGAGCAGTGGCGGAAGGCACTCGTCCTCGCGCCGCACACCGACGACGGTGAGTTCGGGTGCGGAGGGACGATGGCGCGCCTGGTCGAGGCGGGCTGCGACGTCCGCTACGTCGCGTTCTCGATCGCGACGCGCTCGCTGCCGCCAGGTTTTCCGCCGGACACGCTGGCGCGCGAGGTGGCGGAGGCCACGGCCGAGCTCGGGATCCCTCCCGAGTCGCTGACCGTGCACGACCTCGACGTCCGCACATTCCCCGAACGGCGGCAGGACATCCTCGAGCTGCTCGTCGCGTTGTGGGAGGCGTGGGAGCCGGACGTCGTCTTCCAGCCGAGCCTCCACGACGTCCACCAGGATCACCGCACCGTCGCGGAGGAGGGCCTGCGCGCCTTCAAGCGCACGACAATCCTCGGCTACGAGATCCCGTGGAACAACTTCGACTTCGAGTACCAGTGGTACGTCGCGCTCGAGCAGGGGCACGTCGAGCGCAAGATCGCGGCGCTCGAGAAGTACGCCTCCCAGCACCATCGGCGGTACGCGAACGCCGAGTACGTCCGGAACCTCGCCCGCATGCACGGCGTCAACGTGAACCGCGAGTACGCCGAGGTCTTCCAGGTCTACCGCGTGATCGCCTAGGCGGAACGGCGGCTGCCGTCGTCCTCGCCGCGGCTGCGGCCGGCCCGGTGAACCTCGTAGTCGCCGGTCTGCGACTCGAGCGTGGCGTTCTCGGCGGCATGGCCGAGCGCGGTGATGAAGCTGTCCTCGGTCAGGCGGATCTCGCGGTAGTCGCTCAGTGAGACCATCACGACGGTGCGGCAAGCGGGCGCACTGCACTCGCAGAGCATGGGGACGCGGGAGACGAACCGCAGCTGCTCCGCCTTCTGGGCGATCCGGTCGTTCGCCTTGCGCGCGTCCATCGCCCTGGCTCCTCCTCGGTCGGACGGTGTGTCGTATGCCCGAATCGCCATGAATTCCTCGTCGGGTAAACGGTTGGTTCCCGTTATCGGTAACGGCTAACGTGGGTCGCGGTCGTATGTCGTCACTCTGGGAGCAGCGGGCAGCCCGCAACGAGTCGCTCTTTCGCGAGGTGAACGAGAACATCGCGCGCCTGGAGGACCGTCACGGAGCCACGGTGGCCGGGCCCGTTTTCCTGTGTGAGTGCGCCAACGCCGACTGCACGGAGCACCTCGTGGTCGGGGCTGACGTCTATGAGCGCGTTCGCGAACACCCGCGTCAGTTCCTGATCCTTCCGGGCCACGAGGACCCGCGGGTCGAAAAGGTCGTCGAGACCCACCGGGACTACCTGATCGTCGTGAAGACCGGGGCCGCGGGCGACATCGCCGAGCAGACACAGGGTCTCTAGCTTCCGGCCCGTACGGCCGATATCCCGGGAATGCTGCGCGTGCTCAGCGTCCCGGCCATCCTCATCGCACTCTTCCTCGGCGCCTACCTGTCCACGCAGGAGATGAACTCGAACGGCCCCGCCTCGCCCGCCGGGCAGCAGCAGATC